>NZ_JBEXIK010000010.1:0-194997 GCF_040608515.1 Micromonospora sp. NPDC005173 | reverse complement strand
ACGGCGACCCACCAGGCGATGGCGTCACCGACCCCGACGCACTCTGCGACGGCGCCGCCGTCACCGACACAGAAACACTCGGCGTCGGACGCGCGGCGCCGGTGGGACTGGGGGGGACCGGGGTGGGCGTGGCCGAGGCACGGGGTTTGAAGACCACATCCACCCAGTAGTTCGTGGCCTTGTAGCTGCGCCTCGGGAACCCGCCCTCGCCATACTCGTATACGCCGTTGGGGCGGTACGCGCCGTCGGCCGGGGCGCTTAGCGGGCCACCGCTGTGGCGCGCCGAGAAGTAGTTGCTGTCGGCGGAGTAGCCGCCTACCCGGGTGTGGTAGGACGCCACGTAGACGGCATTCGCTCTGATGGCCACCGGACGCGAGAAGGCTGCATACTGCCAGCCGGATTTGGTCTCGTTCTCAAACTGGACCCTGGCCAGCCGCGACCCGTCGGCCGTCCAGAGGCTTCCCTGATGCACCCCGGTATTCGCCTCGGATTTGTAGTAGCGGACACCGAAAATCTCGCCGTCCTGGTCTGCTGTGAACCGGACGCCCAACTCCACCGCCTGCGCATCGCGGTGGGCAATGATCTTTGGCGTGGCCGAGTCGTTCCAGAGCGAGTACGTGCCCTGCCGGTCGAGGCGCCCGGTCGCGGCGGACGCGAGATTCAGTGTCACCATCCCGGACAGCGCCAACGCGCCGGCAACGGCTAGCGCGATGACAGTTCTGGCCTGCCTAACCACAAACGTTTCCCCTCTGCCACCCGGTGCTGCGCACCCCGCTCTCCCGCATGGCCGGGTCCTTGCCCTGCGGCGCGCTCCTGCCACAGGGTAGGCGCACAACGGTCATGTCGGACCAATTTGCGTCCATCGGCATGTCGCGTGATCTAAGGGACGTCTCGTAACCCCGGCGTCTGTCTGCTGAGGACGATCATCGAGGATGTCTGGGTGCAGGTGATCACCGCGAGGCACCCGGAGTGGATCTTCCCGTTCACTGGATGCAGCCCGCCCAGTTCCGCCGGCTGGTCCGCCTGATCGCCGAGCGTGGCGGTGACGCGATCGCTGACGGCCGGCCAGGCCGGCAATGGTCTCTCGACCTCTCTGACCGGGTGCTGCTGGTCGCCGCGTACTGGCGCACGAACCTGACGATGCGCCAGATCGGCCCGCTGTTCGGGGTGTCGCACTCCGCTGCCCACCGGGTCATCGACACCCTCAGCCCACTGCTGGCCCTGGCCCCGGTACACCGGCGCCGGGTCGACCAGAACACGATCGTCGACGGCACCCCCATCCCGACCCAGGACCACCGCCTGGCCGCCCCGAGCAAGAACTACCGCTACAGCACGAACCTGCAGGTCGCCATCGACGCCCACACCCGCCTCGTCGTCGCCCTCGGCGACCCGCAACCAGGCAACCAGGCAACCAGGCAACCAGGCAACCACAACGACTGTGAGGATGATCGTGTGCCGCCCCGGCCCCTGGTCTGACCCGCGCAACGATCGGCCTTCCAGCGCCTTGATGGCGATCTGTCGGCCTACGGGCCGGGGCGGTGCATGCTGTCGCCGAACCGGCGGGGCGTGTCCCGATAGGGGCCTTGCCGCTAACAGGGCACCATCACAGTCCTGACCGCCCCAACCGGCCCGGCGACGGCCATCCGCCCTCGAAGCCGCCAAGGAGCCGAACGACCGTGCTCAGCATCCACCAGCCGGCGGCCGCCTGCCACACCAGGACATCCGCCGCTGACCTGGAGATCGTTCTTGGGGTCGATACCCACAAGGACACCCACGTCGCCGCCGTGGTCACCAATCTCGGTGTCCTGATAGCAACGGCGGCGTTCCCTGCCACAGCGGCCGGATATCGGCAGCTGCTCGTATGGGCTCGGGACGTCGGCCCCGTGCGGCGGGCGGGGGTGGAAGGCAGCGGCTCCTACGGCGCAGCACTGACGCGCTACCTGCACGCTGAGAATGTCCAGGTGATCGACGTCAACAGTCCCGACCGAGCCACCCGGCGCCGGCGCGGAAAAACCGACACACTCGACGCCGAAGCCGCCGCTCGGGCGGTCATCTCCGGCCGCGCCACGACCCAGGCGAAGACCGGCGACGGTCACGTCGAGGCGATCCGCCTGTTCAAGCTGGCGAAGGACTCCGCAACCAAGGCCCGCACCCAGGCCATCAACCAGCTCCGCGCGGTCCTGGTCAACACCGACCCGCTGCTGCGGGAGTCCATGGTCGGACTAACTCCAGCGATGCTCGTACGCTCCTGCGCCGAACTGACAAACGACCCCACCACCGACCCCGCAGCCCACGCCGCGGTGCACGCCCTGCGCCTGCTGGCCGGCCGCATCCAGCAACTCACCCGCGAGATCCGGGACCTCCAGAAACGCATCACCAAAGCCGTCGCCACCTACGCGCCCGCGCTGCTGCAACGTCCCGGCGTCGCCGGTGACACCGCCGCCGCCCTGCTCATCGCCGCCGGCGACAACCCGCACCGACTGACCAGCGAGGCATCCTACGCGGCGTTATGCGGAACCAGCCCGGTCGAAGCGTCGTCGGGAAAGTGAACCGCCCCGGGTTCTGTGGAGACTTCAGCTGTTGACTCCAACCACCTCGCGGGGCTGGTGTTGAGCGTAGAACATCGATTCGTATTCGGTGGGTGGCGCGTGGCCGATGGCTGAGTGCAGGCGCCGGTTGTTGTACCAGTCGACCCATTCGGCGGTGGCCAGTTCGACCTGGGCCAGGGTGCGCCAAGGGCGCCGGGGTTTGATCAGCTCGGTCTTGTACAGGCCGATCGTGGATTCCATCAGCGCGTTGTCCAGAGCGTCGCGGATGCTGCCGATTGAGGCGTCGATACCGGCGGCGACCAGGTGCGTGGTGAACCGGAACGACGTGTCTGACTGCCCGCATCGCTGTGGTGCACCAGTCCCGCGCCGACGGGCTGCCCGGCCCGGTCACGGCGCCATAGCCCCATGTCGAGGGCGGCCAGGACCAGCGGGGTGCGTTTGTTCGTCGCCGCGGACCAGCCCACGATCGCCCTGGAGTAGACGTCGACGACGAACGCGACGTAGACCACGCCGGACCAGGTCGCGACGTGCGTGAAGTCAGCGACCCAGCACCGGTTGGGCCGCCGTGCGGTGAAGTCCCGGTTGAGCAGGTCAGTCGCCCGCTGATGCCCGGGATCGGCGACCGTGGTTCGGATCTTCTTGCCCCGCACCACGCCGGCCAGGCCCGAGTAGCGCATCAACCGTTCGACCGTGCACCGGGCCACCGGGTGGCCCTGGCGGTGCAGCTCATGCCAGACCTTGCGGGCTCCGTAGACGCCGTAGTTCGCGGCGTGGATCCCGCGGACGAGTTCGGACAGCTGCGCATCCCGCACCTGCCGCTTCGACGGCGGACGCTTCTTGACCGCCCAGTAGCCACTCGGGGTGATCTGCAACCCGTGCTGACGCAGCACGCGACAGATCGGCTCGACCCCGCCGAAGCGGCCCCGATGGACGTCAACGAACCTCACGAGCGTGTCGTAGGCCGGTCGAGCTCGGCCGCGAAGAAAGCCGATGCGGCCTTCAAGATCTCATTCGCCCGACGCAGCTCGGCGTTCTCACGCCGCAGCCGCTTCAGCTCCGCCGACTCCTCCGACGTCACCCCGGGCAGCTGCCCGCCATCGACCTGCGCCTGACGCACCCACTTACGCAGCGTCTCGGCCGTGCCGATCCCCAGCCGGGCCGCCACGGCGGTGATCGCCGCCCAGTCCGACTCGTAGTTCGGCCGCACCTCCGCGACCATCCGCACCGCCCGCTCCCGTAGCTCCTGCGGATACGGCTTCGTTCCTGCCATCTCTCGATCCTTCCCAAGCGGGGAAGTCTCTACAAGATCCGGGGCGGTTCAAAGTCCCAGCGTCTACGCCTCAACCCCGGTGGTGATCGCCAAGCCAACGCCGCTCTCTACCGAATCGTCGTCACACGCCTCCGATGCGACAAACGAACCCGCGAATACATCGACCGCCGCGTCACCGGGGGCAAGACGAAGCGGGAGGCCATGCGCTGCCTCAAGCGCTACATCGCACGCGAGATCTACCAGATCATCACAGCAGCCCAACCGCAGGTGAAGACAACCCCAGGAACCACACCTTGACAAACATAGGGGCATCACCATCGTCAACCGCACCAGCGGCATCGACCAGAAGCTGGCCAGACGGCCGGTCAAGGCCGACCGCGCCTACCGCGGCAACCCAGAGGTGATCATCTCCTACCGCAAACCCGCCGACGGCAGCCAGCCACCCGAGTGGAAAGCCAACCTGAACAGGCAACACCGCACTGTCGGAGCACAGGTCGAACACGCCCTGGCCAGGATGAAGTCTCTCAAGATCCTCCGCGACTACCGCCGCGCCGCCCACACAATGACCGACGCTGCCTCCGGCATCGCCCATCTCCACAACATCATCCTCACCGGCTGAACCGGCAGCCCGGACGGGGCAACACCTTCAGCGAGTTACGAGCCGTCCTTTAGGCGGCAAGGCAGACAATGCGCCTTTTTCAGCGCCGCCTGCCGACAGGTCCGACCAGTGTCACCTGTGCCGGCGACGTGCGGCTCCTCATCGGACGGTCGTCTGGTCCGACGCGGCCAACAGGTTGACCAGAAAGGCGATGGTCGTTGGCTCAGCCGGCGCACCCGCGAGCACGTCGTCGAGCCAATCGTGGCGCAGTATGGGCATGTCGTACAGCGCGCGGCACACCTGCGGCTCGGCCCGCCAGTGCGCCAGCACCAGCGCTCCCGCTTCTGCCGCACCCAGCTGAGCCTTTCGACCGTGGGTCAGCCGCTGCCGAACCTTCTGGGCGGCCTTGCGAGCGGTCGCCGTTCCGGTAGCGAGCCGCGTCACGACCGACCGGGTGCCCAGCCGCGCAGGAGTCAGGCCCGAGTCGAGAGGCACACTGGCGAGCTCTGAATCCAGCCGCGTCATCAACCGCCCGAGGAGCAGTGAGTTGCGCTTGTCCGCCGGCGCCACAGCCAGCGCCAGTTCGATGAATCGCCGATCGAACATCGGGTTGATGTAGTGGCGCCGTACCGCGGCGACCGTGCCGTGCAGGCCGGCCCAGCGGTACATGCGGTGGTACAGGTAGAAGTCATCCGTGGCCCGCAACCAGTCGCCGGCTGGAAAGAGCTCTTTCAGGCTGGCCAGCGTCGTCTCCTGCGCCCGGATCCGGAAGTCCTCCGTCAGAGCCTTCGCCTCGACCGCTTCGTTGCTGAAGAGCCGCCACCGCGCCAGGCGCTCCACGAGATGGCCCGACGCCGTCGCGCCCGTTGGCTGCCCAGCGTAATAGAAGCCTCGCGCCACCTCGCCCCCCAGACCGCCAAGACGGTGCCCCTGGTCCAGGTGCGCCTCGACCAGCAACAACGGAGCGAGCGCGAGCGGACTGGCCTGACATTCCAGCTGTCTGGCCGCCGCCAGCGCCAAGGAGTGGGCCTCCCGCGGCGTGGGCGGGCGCTGCTGATCGAGCCGGTAAACCTGGTGCCGGAGGCCGTAACGGGCCGAGAGCCGGGCGGCGATCCGAACGTCGGGGCTGGTCGGGCTGCCGAGCGTGAGTGCTGCGAGTCCTGTCCTCAGCTTCGCGGGGATCGCGGCGAGCAGGATGCGGGAGTCGTGGCCGCCGGTGAGCTGCAGGATGGTGTCCGGATGATCCTCCAGGTAGTTGCTCTGCCAGCGGTTGAGAATCTGCGCCATCTCGTCAACGGCATCGTCCAGCGCGGGTGCCCGGTCAGGACGGTCCGGTGGGTCTGCGTACCGCCGCTGGCGCAGCGATCCGCCGTCAAGGGTGGCGATCGTAGCGGGTGGCAGCGCTCGCACATTCTCGAAGATGGTGAGCGTGCCGACCTGCCAACCGATCATGGCTTGGACGCCGAGACCGACCGGATCCAATCGGCCGCCCGCCAGCACGGCAAGAGTGCGGGCGCTGGTCGAGACGGCCGCCACCCCGTCCCCCTGCCACCAGTAGATCTGTCGGAACCCGAGCCAGTCGCCGGCGACCACGACCGGCGCACCGGCGCGCTGTCGATGCGCGGCGGCGAAGGGCGGCAGGAGTGACGTCAGATCCCCACCGCCGGTAATCATGCCGGCCAGCTCGGCCGTTGGCACGTCACGCTCAGGGGTACGGACGGCGCGGTTCAACCGCACCGTGAACCCCGCCCCAGGCTCGGCCAGGAGGTCGCCCGGGTCGCTGCCGGCAAATGCCACCCAGCCGTCCTCGGCCTGGTCGACGCGGACCATGCCAGCCTCGTCGTCGCGTAACACGCCAAGTGCCTGGTCAACGACGCCGCGCAGAGAGTCAGCAGCGTGCGGCGCGCACGAGACGGCGAGAAAGTCCTTCATGGAATGCGGAAACCTCCCGGCGCGGCCTTCCGCCACCAGCCTGGTCGTGTGTTACCTGTCAACGCGCTCAACGGGCCTTCGCGGCAACGAACTCGGCGAGGCCGCCGAGCGTCTCGAAGAGCTCGGCGTTGACCTCGTCGTCGTCGAACCGAATGTCGAACCGCTCCTCGATGGCGGCGATGAGCTCGACCACGGCCATCGAGTCGAGTTCGGGCAGGCCGTCCAAGAGCGGGGTCGACGCGTCGAGCGTGTCGGCGCGGTCGGAGATGCCGAGCGTCTCGACAACCACGGACTTGACGTCTGCGAAGGACGCGGTGCTGGTCGTACCCATTGTTCTTCTCCTCGGATCGGGCCGAAATCAGACAAGCACCTCGGCGGGCGCCGGGTGGCTGAGAAAGGCGGTGGGACTGGCTGTCAGACCGTACGCGCCGGTTTGGAAGAGCACGACGAGGTCGCCGACCTCGGCCCGCGGCAGGGTGACGTTGTCGCCGAGCAGGTCCAGCGGGGTGCACAGGCAACCCACGACGGTCACCTGTTCCCCCGCCTGGTCCGCCCATCGGTTGCCGATGGCGAGCGGGTAGTTGCGGCGGATCACCTGGCCGAAGTTGCCCGAGGCGGCCAACTGGTGATGCAGACCGCCATCCACCACGAGAAACGTCTTGCCGCGCGATTCCTTCCGGTCCACGATGCGGGTCACGTAGACGCCGCACTCACCGACGATGTAGCGGCCCAGTTCCACGATGATCCGGGCATCGGGCAGCCTCGGCCGGATCGATCCCTCGATCAACTCCCGCAGGTTGGCTCCCACGTCCGCGAGATTCAGCGGCTCGTCCTTCGCGAAGTAGGGGATGCCGAAGCCGCCGCCGAGGTTGAGGTAGCGGATCGGCAGAGGCGACTCGTCGGCCAACCGCAGCATCAGCTCAACCGTCTGCCGCTGGGCCTGGCAGATGCTCTCCGCGCGCAGGTTCTGTGACCCCGCGAAGACGTGGAAGCCCAAGAAATCGAGGTCGGCGTGGGCCAGTTCCTTGAGCAGCGCCGGCACCCGCTCCGAGTCGATCCCGAACTGCTGCGGACCGCCGCCCAGGCGCATGCCCGAGCCCTTGACTGAGAAGTCGGGGTTGACCCGTATCGCGACTCGCGGCCGGATGCCGAGCCGACCGCCGGCGGCGACCGCCCGCTCCGCCTCGGTTTCGGACTCCAACTCGATTGTCGCACCCGCGGCGATGGCCTGGGCCAGCTCGGCGTCCGTCTTGCCCGGGCCAGCGAAGCTCACCAGGTCCGCCGGCATCGGCGTGTCCAGCGCGGTCCGCAGTTCCAGCCCGGACGCCACGTCGAACGCGTCCACCAGGCCGCTGAGGTGCTGGACGACCGCCGGCATCGGGTTCGCCTTCACCGCATAGCTGATGTTCACCCCGGCGGGCAGCGTGTCCCGGAGCAGCTGCACCCGGCGGGTCAGCAGCGCCCGGTCGTAGGCGAAAAACGGGGTGCTGCCGACCCGTTCGGCGAGCCGGTCGACCGGAATGCCGCCGATGAGGAGCGCGCCGGAGCGGCCCTCGAAGGCGGCCAGGGCGGGGTGTGTCACCTGGTCACTTCCTCGCGAAGAAGGTTTCGGTCGTACTTTCCGTTCGGGGTTCGCGGCAAGGCGGCGCGCCGCACGATCTGCTTCGGCACCATGTAGAGCGGCAGTCGTTCCTTCAACTCGGCCAGCAGGCCGGCCTCGCTGAACTCGTGTCCGGCCGCCGGGCTCACGACGAGCGCCACGTGCTGCCCGATGCGCGGATCGTCGACACCCAACGCCACGGCGTCGCCGACCAGACCGGTCTCGTAGGCGACCTCCTCGATCTCGGCTGGGCTCACCCGGTAACCCGAGGTTTTGATCATCTCGTCGTTGCGTCCGACGAAGTACAGGAACCCCTCGTCGTCGCGTCTGACGATGTCGCCCGACCAGACCGCGATCTCCGGACGGAGTGCCCCCTCGCTGCCAGGGACCGGGCGGAACCTTTCCGCCGTGCGCTCCGGGTCGTTCCAGTAGCCCATCGCGACCAGTGCGCCTCGGTGCACCAGCTCGCCCTCCTCGCCCGGATCGGCGAGCGTCCCATCGGGTCGGACGACAAGGATCTCCACATTGGGGATCGCCTTGCCGATCGAGTCGGGCCGGCGGTCGACCTCGACGGGATCCAGGTACGTGGACCGGAACGCCTCGGTGAGGCCGTACATGAGGTAGGGCTTGGCCGCCGGGAAGATCTGGCGCAGCCGGTCGAGCGTGGCCTTCGGCATTCGACCGCCCGTGTTGGCGATGTAGCGCATGCGCCGGACCGCCTCGCCCGGCCACCGTTGCTCGGCGAGCTGCAACCACAGGGGTGGAACGCAGGTCAGTCCGGTCACGCCGTGCTTCGCGCAGAGCTTCACCACGTCACCCGGGAACAGATAGTTGACCAGCACGACGTGAGCACCGACCGTGAACCCGGTGGTCAGCTGGCTGAACCCGGCGTCGAAACTCAGCGGCAGCGCCGCGAGGATCACGTCGTCGGCGCTGTTGCCAAGGTATTCGCTGACGCTCTCGGCGCCGGCGATGAGGTTACGGTGCGAGAGCACGACGCCCTTGGGCTTTCCGGTGCTGCCCGACGTGTAGAGAATCGCGGCCGGATCGGCATCGATCACCTGCCGGCCCGGCACGCCGCCGCTCGCGGCACCCAGCCCCTCCCACGTCGAGACCGTGTAGCGGGTGTGCGACGCGGTACGCGGCGGGGGCCCGATCAGCACGACGTGCTCCACCGACTTGGCCTCGGCCAACTCGTCGCGCAACAGGTCGAGACGCTCGGCCGTAGTGATCAGCACCCGAGCGGCGCAGTCCGCGAGGATGTAGCCGACCTGCTTGGGGCGAAGCAGCGGATTGACCGGGACGAAGACTCCGCCGGCGGCCGAGGTGCCGAAGACCCCCTCCACGGTCTCAGGCCGCTTGTCGAGGTAGACCGCCACCCGCTCGCCCCGCTCGAGACCGAGGCGCTCCAGACCCGCCGCCACGCCGACGACGTTCCGCCACAGTTCGGCGTAGGTCAGGGTCACCTCCTTGAAGGTGAGCGCGGGTGACCGGCCGTGTCGCCGAGCGGTCTCGGCCAGGAGGTGATGCAGTCCCGTACGCATCGCACGGCTCTCTCTCTTCGGACCGGTTTCACCAGCTGACACAGGCCAACTCGCTGTAGAGATAGTCGATCTGATCCGGTGTGAGGCGGTCGCTCTTGAACATCTTGCGGCGGGGCGACCCGAGCATGATCGAGCCAGCCGGCCGCTCCCCCACCACCCTCAGTTCGGCCAGAGTCGCCAGCGCGCCATGGCGGATCAGCAGGTGCCGGGCGAGTGGGCGGGCCAACCGACGGAACAGCTCCTCGTCGCTCACGTACAGGATCGACGCGAAGACCGGCAGGTCCTTTCGGCGGTCCTTGCGGAACACGACGTAGCAGTGCCCGCCGCCGTTGACGAGCAACAGGTGCCGTGCCGCGCCCGTCGCCACGTGATCCTGATAGATTTCGAGTTCGGACGGGGACAGCGTGGCCTGAATCCGGGCGGGATCGCTGCTGATGACGGACCGCCCGGGCCAGGACGGCCACGGCAGGTTGGGCACCAGGGCCGTGGCGGTGTCGAGGAAGCTGAAGCCGAGCCGGGCGTTGAGCGGCACCACGTTGCCACTCGGCGACAGGTCGGTGAAGTGGTACCCGTCCTGCGACAGCAACCTCTTCAGCAACCGCAGGCTGTGGAACCGGTACTGCGGCAACACACACCAGGCGCCCAGGTTGCAGAACTGCTCCGGCCGGCCATCGATCCACCGCTCCGAATAGAAGGCGAGGTAGACGCCCACCACGCCCTCGTCGGCAAGCAGCAGGAAGCCGTGATTGGGCGCGTCGACCTTCCATGGGACGAGCATGGCTCCGGCCCAGGCGTCCACCGATACCCGGCGATTGAGGTGCCGGTGGAGGAACTCCGCGGCCGCCTGCACCTCGGCGCTGGTGATGGGGAGAACCCGCACGGCCATCTACGTCCCCATCCCAAGTCCTCTTTCCCCGCGCCCCGAACGCGCCAACGCCGACCGTAACCGGCCCGGGCGACGATATCTCGCAAGGCCACTCGGCCGGCTCGCATTGCCGGGTTTCCGTCACCTGCCAACGCCCCAGTGGCGATCGGCCTCCTGATCGGCCCCGCTCGACAAAATCTTGATTCGCCCACCGAACGGACGATGTTTCGATGGCCGAAAAGCGCGCCATCCCCAGCCGCGCGCGCAAGGCACTGGGGCCAGGCGCGCCGTAACCCACGTTAACTGTCCCTATTCAACGGGCCATAGTGGCAGGCTAAAGCGGCCACCGTTTACTCAGAGCGTCCAAAAAGGGGAGACAGCGGCGTGCGGAATGGGCTTTGGCAAACCCGCTTGCAAAGAATCCGACACTGATTGTCCGGGTGGCGCCTTGTTTACCCGCCGCCTGGTCCTGCAGTGTTACCGGCGTCACTGTGGACCGTTCAGAAGAGGAAGTGATCCGCGCTGTGAAGGATCGGCCTCATGTCACCATCCTCATCGCCAACCTTCCCGCCGAGCGTGACCGCCGCGTCATCCGTGAGTGCCTGAGCTTGGAGGCCAACGGTTTTGACGTCACTGTGATCGCGCCCCGTGGAGACAAGAACCTCCGGATCCTGCCCGGCAGCAGGGGCACCCGACTCAAGCCCTATCCGCTGATTGTCTACGGTTCAGGCGTCGTCTCGTACGCGGTGGAGTTCGGCTGGTCCTTCCTCTGCATCGCGATACGACTGCTCGGTGAACTGTTCACTGGGCGGGCACATGCGGTTCAGGTGTGCAATCCCCCCGACGTCTACTTTCCACTCGCGTTGATCTGGCGGGCACTCGGTCGTCCGTGGGTGTTCGACCACCACGACCTCTGCCCCGAGATCTACGTCGCCCGCGCCGGCGGGTCCGCCAACAAACTGGTGTTCCGCGCTCTGGTCATGCTCGAGTGGTTCACCCTTCGGACGGCCACAGCGGTCATCGCGACGAACGAGTCCTTCCGCAAGAACGCCATGCGCCGAGGGGTGCCGCCGGAGAAGGTCACCGTGGTGCGCAACGGCCCGGCGGCGAGCGAAATCTCCCGCGACGAGAGCCCGGTTCCGGACCGACGGGGCAACGACGTTCACAAGATCGTCTACCTCGGTGTCTTCGGACCGCAGGACAACGTCGAGGTCGCGGTGCTGGCCGCCGAGGAGCTGGCAAAGCGGCGGAGCCGCAGAGACTGGCGGATGGTTCTCGCCGGCGACGGCGAGACGATGGTCAGCCTTACAAAGCTCGCCGCCGAACGTGGGCTGAACGACCTCGTCGAGTTCACTGGTTGGCTCGACGGGCCGGCGGTCGACTCGCTGCTGCGCACGGCCACCATCGCGATTCAGCCCGACCTGCCGACTCGGATGAACCATCTCTCCACGATGGCCAAGACCGTCGAATACCTCGGCAGAGGCATCCCCGTCGTCGCGGTCGACCTGATCGAAACCCAGCGTTCCGCTGACGCGGCCGCTCTCTACGTGCCGAACGGATCACCCGCCGAGTTCGCCGAGGCCATCGACAGACTGCTGGACGACACCGCGCAACGCGAACAGATGCACGATGTCGCCCTGAGCCGCTTCACAACGGTGCTCGCCTGGGAACATCAGGCACAGCAGTACGTATCCCTCTGGCGGCGGTTGCTGGCCCGTCGCCTAGGCCAGCCGGTCGCAGCAGGGCCGGACGCGCCGAGATCCCCACGGAGCACGACGGCCGACCACGCCGTTCACGCCGACCGGCCCGCCGCCTCGCCTCTGGACGCCGTCCATGCCAGCGTCGTCATCGCGGCGCACAACGAAGCCGGCGTCATCGGGCGCTGCCTGGACACGCTGATGGCAGATGCGAGAGACGGCGAGTTCGACATCACGGTGGTCGCCAACGGGTGCACTGACTCCACCGCGCAGATCGCCGGGAGCCGACCGGGGGTACGGGTCGTCGAGCTTGGTGTGGCCGGCAAGCCGGCCGCGCTCAATGCGGGCGACGTGGTTGCGGTCGGCTTTCCGCGCATCTATCTGGACGCCGACGTCGTGGTGACGACGCAGGGGCTGCGGCTTCTCGCCGACGCCGTACGCCCGCCGCTCGGCGCGGCTGCCGGCCGCGCGCTGGCGGTCGTTCCCCGCCGGGGGCTGGACCTGACCCGCCGGCCGCTGCTGATACGCGCCTACTTCGCCATCCATCGCCATCTGCCCGCCTTCCGCGACGGCCTGTTCGGGCGGGGTGTGATCGCTCTGTCCGCGGAGGGGCGGAAACGGTTCAAGACCTTTCCTGACATGGTCGCCGACGACCTGTTCCTCGACTCCCTGTTCGAGCGGTCCGAAAAGCGGGAAGTTTCGGGGGTGACCTCCCTGGTCGCCACGCCACACCGCGTTGCTGACCTGGTACGCCGGCTCACGAGAGTGCGCAGCGGCAATGCGGCCATGCGCGCCACCGCTTCGAGCGAATCAGCCCCGACGAGGGTACGTGCCGCGAGGCGGCTCTCCTGGCTCCGCGATGTCGTCCTTCCTCGGCCCTGGCTGGCGCCCGCCGCGGTCTGCTACGTCGCGATCAGCCTGGCCGCGGCGTCCCGCGCACGACGCGTGGGCCGAGGCGAGCAGACCTGGGAACGCGACGAATCGTCACGGCGTGTACCGACCGTCACGTCGCCTGGCACAGTACGCGGGCCGGCCGAGAGCATTCCGGCCAGCGGGTTTCAATTGAGGGACGAATGACGACGGACGACCGGATCATCAACATCTGCTTCCACGGAATCGGCGAGCCCGAACGGGACCTGGAACCGGGCGAGGACCGGTACTGGGTCGGCAACGATCAGTTCCTTGCGATCCTCGGCGAGGTGGCGACCTGGCCTGCCGTACGGATCAGCTTCGACGACGGCAACATCTCGGACCTGCGATTCGGGCTTCCCGCCCTGATGGAACGGAACCTGACGGCCGACTACTTCGTGCTGGCCGGTCGCATTGGCAAGCCGGGCAGCCTCGGTGAGCGGGACGTGTGGGAGTTGCAAAACGAACACGGCATGACCATCGGAACTCACGGCCTGTCACACCGATCGTGGCGCGGCATGGACCCGAGAACCGTCTATGACGAGCTGGTGGTGGCTCGAAAGCGACTGGCCGCGGTGTGCGAAGCGCCGGTCGACCTGGCCGCTTGCCCGCTCGGCCGCTACGATCGACGGCTCCTGGCCGACCTGCGGCGCCTCGGCTACACGCGCGTGTTCACCAGCGACCGTAGAACGGCCGATCGACGGACGTGGCTTCAACCGCGCTTCAGCGTCCGGCGGGAGGACACGCCTGCGTCGCTGCGCGCCGAGGTACTGGCTCGGCCGAGCCTTCTCCGCCGCAGCCGACTCAATGCGATCGGGATCGCCAAACGCCTCCGGTGACCGGTCGGGTTCTAGGCAGCCGGACGGACGCTGTGCGGTCCCGGCGTTTCCCGGAACCGGGCCGGGCTGAGGAGTGCGCGTACGGCGGCCTGACTCGGGCGCCGGCGTAGCAGGGCGCGGCTCAATTCGCGGGCGAGCAGGGCCGCCCAGAAGGCGGCGGTGGCGAGGCGGCCGTGGCGACGGCGGTAGAGGCGTACCCGGTTGAGCGTCAACAACGCCCACATGCCCGGCGACTGCCGGGAATCGCCCTCGAGGTGCACGGCCTCGGCGGCGGGTGTGAATCGGGTGATGAAGCCGGCGTCCCGGGCTCGCAAAGCGAAGTCGGTCTCCTCTGAATAGAGGAAAAAGTACTCCTCCCACGGCGCGCATCGGCGCCAGCACTCAGCGCCGATCAGCAGCGTCGAGCCCTCCGCCCACGCTGTGATCGCCTCGTTGGCGTAATGACCGTGATCGGTGACCACCTCGCCGAGCGCCGGATACCGGCCCGCCCGCTCGGCGCCGAGGACCGCATCGCCGAGAGTGCGCAGGATGCTGGGCTCTCGCCGCATCGTGAAGATTAGTTCTCCGTCGCCGTCGACCAGCCGTGGCACGGCGATACCGGTGCCCGGCGTTCGCAGGGCCTTGATCAGCTCGAAGCCGCATCCAGCACCGAGCCGGACGTCCGGATTGAGTACGAGCACCGCGCTGTGTGGTTCGGCGGCGGCCACCCCGGCATTGATACCGGCGGCATAGCCGGCGTTCCGTCCCATCTCCACCACCGTGGCGGCCGGGGCGAGCTGCCGCACCGCGTCGACCGTGCCGTCCGCGGAGGCATTGTCGGCGACCGTCAGGTGCCAGTCGATTCCCGCAAGCCCTGGCCTCAGCGAAGCGATCAGATCGGCGAGAAGACGCTCGCTGTTGTAGGTGACTACCACCACCGCGATGGTTTCATCGCTGCTGCTCAATACCGCTCCTCAACAATTGTGAGCCCGCCCCATGAGACCGGCTCGTATATCTTGCCTGGTCAGCGGATTGGGTGAAAGACCGAGTCAGGTAGGTTTGGTGTCGGCTACCGGTCATCGGCCTCGCGCCTGAGCCGGCGCGGCGTCGGTGGACGGATCCAGCGGATCCACCACGCCCGGAGCAGACCGGGCCAGCCGTCACGGGCGGCCAAGGGCCCGGTACTCCCAACCCGCCGCTTGCCATCGGGCCGGGTCCAGGGCGTGCCGGCCGTCGGCGATACGCGGCCTCGCCACCACCGTACGCAGCGCCGCCGGGTCGATTTCCCGGAACTGCGACCACTCGGTCAGCAGCACCACCACGTCCGCGCCGGTTGCCACATCGAAGGCACTGTCACCGTATTCGAGCGCCGGATACGCCCGGCGCGCGTTGGCCATGGCCACCGGGTCGAAGACCCGCACCCGTGCCCCCGCCCGGTGCAGGGCGCTCGCGACGTCGAGCGCGGGCGCGTCCCGGATGTCGTCAGAGTTCGGCTTGAACGCCGCGCCCAGGGCCGCCACCCGGACCCCGCGCAGGTCCCCGCCGGCGAGTTCGCGTACCAGGTCCACCATGCGTTCCCGGCTGCGCTGGTTGATCCCGTCCACCTCGCCCAGGAAGGCCACCGCCCGCCCCACGCCCAACTCCTCGGCCCGGTGCATGAACGCGCGGATGTCCTTGGGCAGGCACCCGCCACCGAAGCCCAGCCCCGGCCGCAGGAACCGGCTGCCAATCCGCTCGTCGAGGCCCAGGGCCGTGGCCAGGTCGTACACGTCCGCGCCGCTGGCCTCGCACACCTCTGCCATGGCGTTGATGTACGAGATCTTGGTGGCCAGGAAGCCGTTCGCCGCGACCTTGACCAGCTCCGCGGTCTGCGGATCCGTCACCAGCACCGGGCAGCCCTGGTCGACCACCGGAGCGAACACCTCGCGCAGGCGTCGCTCGGCCCATCGGGAGGAAACGCCGAACACCAACCGGTCCGGACGCATCGTGTCGTCGACGGCGAAGCCCTCGCGGAGGAACTCAGGGTTCCAGGCCAGCTCCACGGCGTCGCCGGCCGGCGAGACGGCGTGCATCAGGTCGGTGAGCCGGGCGGCGGTGCCGACCGGAACCGTGGACTTGCCGACGACCAGCGCACGTCGGTGCAGGCCACGGGCCAACGTGATCAGCGCCGCCTCGACATGCCGCAGGTCAGCCGCGTACGAACCGGCCCGCTGCGGGGTCCCCACGCAGAGAAAATGGACGTCGCCGAAGTCGGCCGCCTCGGCCAGGGAGGTGGTGAAGCGCAGCCGCCCCGAATCCAGCGCCTTGGCCAGCAACTCGGGCAGCCCGGGTTCGAAGAAGGGCACCTCGCCCGCGGCCAGCCGCTCGATCTTGTTTGCGTCGACGTCGACGCCGAGCACCTGGTAGCCGAGCGCGGCCATGCACACCGCGTGGGTGGCCCCCAGGTAGCCGGTGCCGATGACGGTGAGCTTGTGGGCAGCGCCATCCACCGGTTCGGTGCACCCGGTGTTCATGGTTCCTCCAGAAGGATCAGGACGCGACCGACAGCGCGTGCGCCAGTCGTGCGATGACGGGGTGCGGGCGGTCAGTAGGCTCCGGAGCTGCGGACGACGGCGCTCAGCGTGCGGACCAGGATCACCAGGTCCATGGTCAGCGACCAGTTCTCCACGTACGACAGGTCGAGCCGGATGGACTCCTCCCAGGACAGGTCGGACCGGCCGGAAACCTGCCACAGCCCGGTCAGGCCGGGCTTGACGACCAGACGCCTGCGCATGTCCGACGGATAGTTGGCCACCTCACGCGGCAGCGGCGGCCGCGGTCCGACCAGCGACATGTCACCCCTGAGCACGTTGACGAGCTGCGGGACCTCGTCCAGCGACAGCCGGCGCAGCCAGCGCCCGACCCGGGTCACCCGGGGGTCCTGGCGCATCTTGAACAGCTCCCCGTCGGTCTCGTTGCGGTCGAGCAGTTCCGCCAGGCGTTCCTCGGCGTTCACGTACATGGTTCGGAACTTGTAGATGCGGAACGGCCGGCCGTTCTTGCCCACCCGCACCTGGCGGAAGATGGCGGGTCCACCGGCACCCGGGCTCACCCGGACCAGCAGGGCGATCGCGAGCAGCACCGGGGCGGCGACAATCAGCAGCAGGAGCGCCGACACCCGGTCGAAGACCGCCTTGACGACCCGCCGGCCGCCCTTCAACCGAGGGTGCTCGACGTGCAGCATCGGCAGGCCGTCGACGGGTCGGACGGTGGTGCGGTCGCCGGCCACGTCCACGAGGTTGCTGGCGACGATCAGGTCGACCTCGTCGCGTTCGAGTTGCCATCCCAACCGGCGCAGGGCGGATCCCGCCATCTCGGGACAGGAGAGCACGACCACCGTGTCCGCACCCGTGCCCGTGACGGCCGCCGGAACGTCCGCGAAGGTGCCGAGGATCGGCGGCAGCCCGCCGGCGCGCGGCTCCGCGGTTCCCGCCGGCGGATGCGGGAGACAGGCGCCGACCACGCCGAGCCCGTGATAGCACTCGCGGCGCAGCCTCCTGGTCATCTCCGCGACGGCGAGCTCGTGCCCGACCAGGATCACCCGGTGCAGCCGCTCACCGCGGGCCCACGACCGGTGGAGCTGCTGGCGGACCAGGTAGCGCATCGCGACGCCGGCGACGGTGACCAGTGGCATCGCGATGATCACGTAGCCTCTGGCGATTCGGAAGTCGAACGCGAGGGAAATGACCGCC
This sequence comes from Micromonospora sp. NPDC005173, assembly GCF_040608515.1. Classification (NCBI taxonomy): domain Bacteria; kingdom Bacillati; phylum Actinomycetota; class Actinomycetes; order Micromonosporales; family Micromonosporaceae; genus Micromonospora; species Micromonospora sp. NPDC005173. Next base: position 177,484 of record NZ_JBEXIK010000010.1, on the reverse strand, counting down.
AACGTGGCGGTAACGGCGAGACCGGTTTGGAAGACCCGGGCGTACTCATCATTTCCCACGAATAGATGGCGCGATTCATACGCTCGGTTGAGGGTGAGCGCCAGCACCCAGGCGAACGGCAGCGCAAGGGTGAGCCAGAGATGGCCACGGTTGTACGGCTCCGCCGTCGCCGGGCCGAATCTAAGGCTCAGCGCCACCACGGCCGACCCGGCACCGACCATGAGGTCGACCACGCAGAGTGTGGCCACGTAACGGGACTGCCAACCAGTCCGCAGTGAAGTGACCGAATGGCCTATCGGCGCCCGCTCACCCTCCCGCCTAGTCGTGCCGTCAATGACCTGCACGATTTCTACCAATGCACACCGCCCCCACGTACACGCGCCGACGACCAGCCACGCCCCTGCGGCTTGTCGTCCGGCTCGAGTTGGTGCGGTACCCGCGAAGACTGCGCGTCCGGGGGCCCCTTCCCGGAGGCGTTGGCGGGACCGACTGAGGTATGAGCATGCTGACCACGGACTCAATGCGCCAGCATCGTATTCGGCATTTCTGAGCTAAAGTCGAATTGCCGACAACGCACAGGCTGACCGGCGGCCGACCCTATACCGGACCGGTGTTTCACAATGGCCGTCCAGTTGCCCCGGTCAACCGAACGAGGCGGCGGTGAGACACTTTCGGACGTTCCCAGGTGACGCTTCGCGGCCGGTAACCTCGCGCTATGCGCGGAATCCTTCTCGCCGGCGGCACCGGAACGCGGCTGTGGCCGATCACCCGTGCAGTGGGCGAGTTCAGGCGGTCGTAGCATTTGATCTTGGCGGGTCGGTGGGACAGGATTCCTGCTGTGCGCAACCTGTTGACCTTGGCCGATCGTGAAGAGATCTCCCGCGGCCTGGCTGAGGGCCTGGAATACCAGGAGATCGCCCGGTTGATCGGTCGGAACCCGTCGGTGGTCTCCCGGGACGTGGCCCGGCACGGCGGCCGTGCGCAGTACCGGGCGGTGGCCGCGGACGAGGTGGCCGCAGCAGGCCGGCAGCGGCCGAAGGCGTACGCGGTCAACCGCTTACCACGGCTGAAGGCGGTGGTCACGGAGCTACTCAAGGGCGGCTGGTCGCCGGCGTCGATCGCGGGCCGGTTGCCGCGCGACTACGCCGACGATCAGGCTGTACGGGTGTCTCACGAAGCGATCTACCAGTGGATCTACGCCCAGCCGGTGTCCACCCTGGCCCGCGAGCTGATCCGGCTGCGCACTGGCCGCACCGTGCGCCGCTCGGGTCCACGGCCCGCACCGGCACCGCGGATCCGCGAGCCCCGCTACCTCGACGAACGTCCCGCCGAGGTCGAGGACCGCAAGGTGCCGGGACATTGGGAGGGCGACCTGGTCATCGGCAAGGGCGGCAAGTCCGCGGTCGCGACGCTGGTCGAGCGGACCTCACGGTTCGTGGTCCTGGTCCCGCTGTCCGGCCGCGACGCGCTGACCGTGGGCGACGCGGTGATCGCCGCCGCCGGGAACCTCCCACCGCAGATCGCGAAGTCACTGACCTGGGACTGCGGCTCCGAGATGGCCCAGCACGCGAGAATCACCGCCGCCGGGCTGCCGGTCTACTTCGCTCGCCCACACTCGCCGTGGCAGCGCGGCAGCAACGAGAACGCGAACCGTATCCTGCGCGAATACTTCCCGAAAGGCATCCCGATCACGTCCGACCCGAAGTACCTGGCGATGGTGGCTTCCGAAATCAACGACCGACCCCGTAAGATCCATAATTGGAAGAAGCCCTCCGAGATTTTCGCCGAACTCGTAGAGGCAAATGCTTCGACTGCCTGAATCTGCCGTGTCCAAGCAACTCATGCCAATCTTCGACAAGCCGATGATCTACTATCCGCTGTCTACATTGATCATGGCGGGCGTACGCGAAATCCTGATGATCACCACACCCGAGGATCAGGACCAGTTCCGTCGCGTGTTCGGTGACGGCGCCCAACTGGGGCTGCGGCTTGAGTACGCCGTACAGCCACGCCCGGAGGGAATCGCGCAGGCCTTCCTCGTCGGCGCCGACTTCATCGGCGCCGAATCCGTGGCCCTGGTGCTCGGCGACAACATCTTCCACGGCGTCGGGCTCGGCCGGCAGCTCGCCGGTCACGGAGACCTCGTCGGCGGTCGAATCTTCGCCTACCAGGTGGCTGACCCCGGGGCGTACGGAGTGGTCGACTTCGACGCCGACGGCAGAGTGCTAACCGGCGTCGCCGGAGCCGAGGCCCGGGAGCAGGCCGCCACCGCCGTCAACGGCGACACGGTCGCCAACCTGGCCAGCGGCTGCGCCGCGACCGGGGCGCGGATGATTCACATCTCCACCGACTACGTCTTCCGGGGCGACGCCACCGAGCCGTACCCGGAGGACGCCCCGACCTGCCCGGTCAACGCGTACGGCGCAGCAAACTCGTCGGAGAGCTCGCCGTGACCCGGTTGCTCCCCGACGCCGGCTATGTCGTGCGCACCGCCTGGCTCTACGGCGCGCACGGGCCTAACTTCGTCGCGACCATGCTGCGGCTCGCCGGAGAACGCGAGCGGCTCGACGTGGTAAACGACCAGCGGGGGCAGCCCACCTGGTCATACCGGCTGGCAGAGCAGCTCGTCGTGCTGACCGGCGCGGCGCTGGCCGGCCACGCCGCCCCCGGCATCTACCACGGCACCGCCTCGGGCGAGACGACCTGGTACGGCCTGGCACGCGCCGTGTTCGGCCTGCGCGGCCTCGACCCGGACCGCATCCGGCCGACAGCCAGCGACGGTTACCGGCGGCCCGCGCCCCGTCCGGCGTACAGCGTCCTGGGCCACGGCCGCTGGGGTGCGGCGAATCTGCGGCCGCTGGCGGACTGGCGATCGGCCCTGGCTGAGGCACTGGCCACCGGTCGGACCTGTTAGGCGGGCAGCTCCAGCAAATACTCCTCGACCTCGGCGCCGCGGCCGTTGGCGTACCCCGAATCCTCGCCGACCACCACGAAGCCGCACTTGCGCAGCACCGCGAGGGACGCGGCGTTGTCCTTGGCGGCGCGGGCGTGCACCGGCCGGGGCAGCTCGCGCAGCAGGGCGGCCAGGGCCGCCGTGGCGTGGCCCCGGCCCCAGCGGGCCCGGTCGATCCAGTAGCTGACCTCGGTGCGGTCACCGTCCGGGAAGGCGGTGACGTAGCCGACCACCTCGCCGTCGGCCTCGACGGTGCGGACCACGATCGTCGGGTCGGTGAGCACCCGTGCCCAGTGCCGGGCGAACTCGCGGTGGTCGGACGGGTCCGCGGCGACGAAAGCGGCCATCCGGTTGGCCTCCGAATCCTGCTGGTACAGGAAGAACTCCACGAGATCGTCTTCGCGGACCGGGCGTAGCCGCACGTCGGAGGTCATCGGGCGAGGATACGCGGCGGAGGTGCCGGTCCGGGACCTCTGGCCCGCCGGCCGTACCGTCCGGCCCTGCCGGCACGCCCTGGCGCATTGGTACCAATGGATGCAGAGGTCCGTGCGGCAACGGAAGTGGAGGCCGGAGCCATGTCCAAGTACGTCTACGACTTCATCGAGGGTGACCGGGGCAGGGCCGACCTGCTGGGGGGCAAGGGTGCGAACCTGAGCGAGATGACCCGGCTGGGGCTGCCGGTGCCGCCGGGCTTCACCATCAGCACCGACGCCTGCCGGGAGTACCTGAAGACCGGGGCGCCCCCGGACGGGCTCTTCACGGAGGTCAACGCGCACCTGCGCGACGTGGAGGCGCGGCTGGACCGGCGGCTCGGCGACCCGCACAACCCGCTGCTGCTGGCGGTCCGCTCCGGTGGCCGGTACTCGATGCCCGGGATGATGGAGACGGTCCTGGACATCGGGCTCAACGACACCACGGTCGGCGGTCTGGCCGCGCACAGCGGCGACGCCCGCTTTGCCTGGGACTCGTACCGGCGGTTGATCCAGATGTTCGGCCGTACGGTGCACGGGCTACCGGCGGAGGAGTTCGAGCGGGAGCTCGAGGCGCTGCGTGCGACGGCCGGGCCGGCCGGGCCGAACGCCGAACAGCTGCGCGACCTGGTGCAGACGTACAAGAAGATCTTCGCCGCGCAGGTCGGGCACGAGTTCCCGCAGGCCCCGCATGAGCAGCTCTACCTGGCCATCCGGTCGGTGTTCGAGTCGTGGAACTCCGAGCGGGCGCGGTTGTACCGCCGCCAGGAGCACATCCCGGACGACCTCGGCACGGCGGTCAACGTCATGGCGATGGTCTTCGGCAACCTCGGCCCGGACTCCGGCACGGGGGTGGCGTTCACCCGCGATCCGGCCACCGGCACTCCCGGGATCTACGGCGACTACCTCACCGACGCCCAGGGTGAGGACGTGGTGGCCGGCATCCGTAACACCGTCGGCCTGCCCGAGCTGGCGCACATCGACCCGGTGAGTTACCGCCGGCTCGTCGAGATCATGGCGACGTTGGAGCGGCACTACCGGGACCTGTGCGACATCGAGTTCACCATCGAGCGGGGTCGGCTCTGGATGTTGCAGACCCGGGTCGGCAAGCGGACCGCCGCGGCGGCGTTCGTGATCGCCGCGCAGCTGGTCGACGAGGGGCTGATCACGCTGGACGAGGCCCTGCACCGGGTCACCGGCGCCCAACTGGCCCAGCTGATGTTCCCCGCGTTCGACCTGGCCGGCGCGCCCGAGCCCCTGGCCGTCGGCCTCGGTGCCTCGCCTGGCGCCGCCGTGGGCCGGGTGGTCTTCGACTCGGCCGCGGCGGCGACGGCCGACGGGCCGGTGATCCTGGTGCGGCGGGAGACCAACCCGGATGACCTGCCCGGCATGATCGCCGCGGCGGGAGTGCTCACCTCGCGCGGCGGCAAGACCTCACACGCCGCCGTGGTGGCCCGGGGCATGGGGCGTACCTGCGTCTGCGGCGCGGACGCGCTGCGGATCGACCCCGAGCGCGGCGAGTTCACCGTCGGCGACCGGGTCGTGCGGGCCAGCGAGGTGATCTCGATCGACGGGACCACCGGTCGGGTCTACCCGGGCGAGGTGCCGGTGCAGCCCTCCCCGGTCGCCCGCTACCTCGCCGGTGACCTGTCGCCGCAGGCAGACCCGCTGGTCGCGGCGGTGCACCGGCTGCTCGGGCACGCCGACGCGGTGCGCCGGCTGGGCGTACGGGCCAACGCGGACACCGGCGCGGACGCCCGGCGGGCCCGGCGGTTCGGCGCCACCGGCATCGGTCTGTGCCGCACCGAGCACATGTTCCTCGGCGAGCGTCGGGAGCTGGTGGAACGGCTGATCCTGGCGGACGGACCGGACGAGGTGACCGACGCCTTGGACGCGTTGCTGCCGCTGCAGCGGGCCGACTTCGTGGAGATCCTGACCGCGATGGACGGGCTGCCGGTGACGATCCGCCTCATCGACCCGCCGCTGCACGAGTTTCTTCCCCCGCTGCACGAGCTGACGGCCCGGGTGGCCCGGGCCGAGGCGCGCGGCGAGGACCCGGGCCGCGACGGTCGCCTACTGACGGCCGTACGGCGGATGCACGAGTCCAACCCGATGCTCGGGCTGCGCGGTGTGCGGCTCGGGCTGGTGATCCCGGGCCTGTTCGCCATGCAGGTCCGGGCGGTCGCCGAGGCCGCGGCGCAGCGGGTCCACGACGGCGGGGACCCCCAGCCCGAGATCATGGTGCCGCTGGTCGGCGACGTGCGGGAACTCCGCGCGGTGCGCGCCGAGATCGAACCGGTCCTCGCCGGGGTGCCGGACGCGCCGACGATCCCGATCGGCACGATGATCGAGGTGCCCCGGGCGGCACTGACCGCCGGGGAGATCGCCGAAGCGGCGCACTTCTTCTCCTTCGGCACCAACGACCTGACACAGACCGCCTGGGCGTTCTCCCGCGACGACGTGGAGGTTTCGTTCTTCAGCGCCTACCTGGAGCGGGGCATCTTCGGCGTCTCGCCCTTCGAGAGCATCGACGCCGTCGGCGTGGGCCGCCTGGTCAGGTCGGCCGTGGCCGAGGGTCGGGCCGCCCGGCCGGACCTGACCATCGGGGTCTGCGGCGAGCACGGCGGCGACCCCGACTCGATCTCGTTCTTCGCCGACGCCGGCCTGGACTACGTCTCCTGCTCGCCGTACCGGGTGCCGATCGCCCGGCTGGCCGCCGGGCGGGCCACCGTCGACGCCACCACCGGCACGTCCGACTCCCGTTAGGAGGCAGCGCCATGACCGCGATCCTCAACCCGACCGGTGCCGCCCCGCTGCGCCCGCCACCGACCCGCCCGGCACCCGAGCCGGTGACCATGGGACCGGTGGGACCGGTGCTGGAACTGCCGGGCACACCGGCGAGCGCGCTGGTGCCGGTGATCCGCGACGGCCAGGCGATCGGGGCGTACGTCCTCTCCGGTGGGCGGGTCCGGTACCGGCCGGTCACCGACCCGGACCGGCTGGTCGCCGCGGCGACCGGCGCGTTCGCCATCGCGGTGCTCACCGCCACCGTCGCCGTGGTGGGCCGTCGCAAGCCGCCGGCGATCGGCGCGGTGACGATGGGACCGGGTGGCTGGGTCAGCCTGCGCGGAGTACGCCCGCCAGCGCTGCGCCCGGCGACACCGCGCCCGTGGTGGGCACGGGTGCTGCGGGCCCGCCGACTGGTCGTCGAACGCTGAGCACCAGGCCGCCGGGGTCGGTCCGCGACCCCGGCGGTCGCGCGGACGTGGCTCAGGCGACGACGGCCGCGACCGCCAGTGCGGCGGCCACCCGAGCCGAACGGGGAGTGACCGTCTACTGAGTCAGGCGGCCGGATAGCCGTACAGCTCGCGCAGCCGGCTGCGGGACGCCTGGAGCCGGTCCACCACCACGGCCATGAGCCGCAGGGTGAGCTGCCGGCCAAGGGCGTCATCGGATTCGATCAGCCGCCGCACGCCCTCGGCCGTGAACTCGATTGTCGTGGTGCGTTGCACCGCGACCGCACCGAACTGCCAGCGGTACGGCGGGAAGATCCAGGACCAGCCGAGCACCCCGCCCGCGCCGATCGTCTCGATCCCCACGTCTCCGCGGCCGGGCACCGGAAAGTCCAGCGCCACCTCGCCGCGGTTGATCAGCCAGAACCGTTCGGCCGGCTGGCCGGCGCGGAACACCCGGTGCCCGGGATGCCACACCACCGGCCGGGCGTACCCGGCCAGCCGCGGCAGCCACTCCTGCGGCACGCCGGTGAGAAAGGGATGCTCCCGGAGAACGTCCAACGCGGTCATAGCGGCGCCCCTTCCTCGACCTCTGGGTCACTCGTCGCGAGTCCATCGGACTCCTGCCACGGCTGCGGCGTCAGGGCCGTTGGTCCCCCTTGACGCGGGCACCATGCCTCTGACCGGGGCGGCGGCGCGGAGGGAGGCTGAGGTTGAACAAAGGAGGATGTGATGACCACCAGAACCGGTGCTTTCGTCGTGGTGGGTGTCGACGGTTCCGCCTCCGCGCTGGACGCGGTACGCGCGGGCGCCCGAGCAGCCGCCGCCCAACACCTTCCGCTGCGGGTGGTGCACGCGTTCGTCTGGCCGCTGTACGCGACCGTGCAGGGCCCGCTGCCAACCGATGTCGGCCTCCGCCGCGAGGCCGACGAACTCGTCGCCGAGGCGGTCGCCGAGGCCAAGAAGGTCTCCGCAGACCTGCCGGTCACCGGCGCGGTGGTCGACGGCACGCCCACGCCGGTGTTGCTGCGCGCGACCCGCGACGCGGCGCTGCTGGTACTCGGCCACCGTGGTCTCGGCGGCTTCACCGAACTGCTGGTGGGCTCGACGGCCGTTCAGGTTTCCGCCCGCGCCGACTGCCCGGTGCTGGTGGTCCGGGGCGAGTCCCGGGCCGACGGTCCGGTGGTGGTGGGCGTCGACGGCTCGGCGCTGTCCACCGAGGCGCTCGGCTTCGCGTTCGCCGAGGCCGCACGGCGGGACACCACGCTGGTAGCGGTGCACGCCTGGCAGATCCCGACGTCGTTCATCGCGGGTGAGGTGCTCCCGTTGGTGTACGACCTGGACGCGGCCACCGCCGCGGAGGAGCGAACCCTCGCCGAAGCCGTGGCCGGCTGGTCCGAGCGCTACCCGGAGGTGCCGGTGCGGCAGCGAGTCGTCTACGGGGCACCGGCCCGGGTGCTGATCGAGGAGTCCGCGGCGGCGCAGCTGACCGTGGTCGGGGCGCACGGACGCGGCGCCCTCGGCGGGATGCTGCTCGGCTCGGTCAGCCACACGGTGCTGCACCACGCGAAGGGTCCACTGGCGATCGTCCGGCACCAGGCCGGGAGCCGCAAGAACTAACGTCGCCTGCCCCCGCCGCGTCGGCCGTTGCTCCGGCCGACGCGGCAGCGCGTCGAAGCAAATGCCGGCGTCGCACGCCGGGTGCGTCGACAATGACCTGACCGACCGAGGGAGTGCCGATGAACCGACCTGTCGTGGTGGGTGTGGACGGATCGCCGTCCAGCCTCGTCGCCGCGGAACACGCGGCCCGTGCCGCCCTGCTCCGGTCCCGGCCGCTGCTCCTCGTCCACGGCTACCTGCACCCGCTCGGCTACGGCGTGCCGCTCAACCCGTACGACCTCGGGGTGCCGGCGCCCTCCGAGGAGGCGCAGAAGATGTTGGAGCGCACGGCGGCCGACCTGGCCGACCGCTGGCCCGGCCTCGACGTCGAGGTACGCCAGGTCGCCGGCGGTCCCGGCGCCACCATGGTCGAGGCGTCCCGGCGTGCCGAACTCGTCGTGGTGGGCAGTCGAGGGCTGGGCGGGTTCGTCGGGCTGCTGCTCGGCTCGGTCGGCGGGCAGGTGGCCGCGCACGCGCACTGCCCGGTGCTGGTGGTCCGCCCCGACGAGCAGCCGATCCCGGTGAACGAGCCGGTGCTGGTCGGCGTGGACGGATCCGAGTCGTCCCGGCTCGCCGCCCAGTACGGCGCCGACGAGGCGGCGCTCCGCGACGTCCCGCTGGTGCTGGTGCATGTCGGCCCGCCGGACGGCGACCGGCCGGTCCCGGACGAGGTCGAGGAGTCACAGGCCGCGTACCACGCGGAGGCGGTGCGGCTGCTGGCCGACGCGTCCACCGCCGTCCGGGCCGACCATCCCGGCCTGGTGGTGCGGGAGCATCCGGTCCGGGCGGCCGGCACGGCCCAGGGGCTCATCGAGGCGAGCGGCGGAGCGTCGCTGCTGGTCGTGGGCACCCGGGGCCGGCGCGGATTCACCGGGCTGTTGCTCGGCTCGGTCAGCCAGGCGGCGATCCAGCACGCGCACTGCCCGGTGCTGGTCGCTCATCCGTACGACCGGGAGGGCTGACCTGGTCGTCGTCGCCCCGGCCGAGCATCTGCAGGAAGTCGGTGGTGAGGGCGAACGGGTCGGCAGGGCCGCTGACCGGCAGCCGACGCTCGACCTGGTCGGCCAACTCCCCGGCGGCGCGCCTGATCCGACCCCGCAACGCGCCGTCCGCGGTGCCACCGGACCAGTCCTCCGGGGCCGCGAAGACCGTGGTGGGGACCACCACCGCCCGCAGGTAGCTGAACATCGGGCGGACGGCGTGCTCCAGGGCCAGCGAGTGTCGGGCGGTGCCCCCGGTGGCGGCGATCAGCACCGGCCGGTCGACCAGCGACTCGGACTCCACCACGTCGAAGAAGGACTTGAACAGCCCGCTGTACGACGCGTTGAAGATCGGGGTGACGGCGATGATCCCGTCGGCCCCGGTCACCGCGTCGAGGGCCCCGCGCAGGGCGGCCGGCGGGAACCCGGTGAGCAGGTTGTTCATGACGTCGTGGGCGTACTCGCGCAGGTCGACGACGCGCAGCTCCACCTCGGCGCCGCGCCGGACCAGCTCGTCGCGGGTCGCCGCGGCGAGCTGGTCGGCGAGCAGCCGGGTGGACGAGGGCTGGCTGAGGCCGGCCGAGATCACGGCGAGGGTGCGGCGGGTCACCGGGCCACCTCGGGCGCCTTACCCGTCACGTCGTCGACGGCGTGGACGGTGCTGTCCTTGGCGCCGCCGGCATTGGCCACCAGCGAGGCGTGCGTGGGCGCCTCCGGCACGTGCGCCGGGCGCAGTGCGGCGAACTCCTTACGCAGCACCGGCACGACCTCCTCGCCGAGCAGGTCGAGCTGCTCGAGCACCGTCTTCAGGGGCAGCCCGGCGTGGTCCATCAGGAACAACTGCCGCTGGTAGTCACCGACGTAGTCGCGGAAGCTGAGCGTCCGGTCGATGACCTGCTGCGGGCTGCCCACGGTCAGCGGGGTCTCCCGGCTGAACTCCTCCAGCGACGGCCCGTGCCCGTAGACCGGCGCGTTGTCGAAGTAGGGCCGGAACTCCCGGACCGCGTCCTGCGAGTTGCGCCGCATGAACACCTGCCCGCCGAGGCCGACGATGGCCTGGTCGGCGGAGCCGTGGCCGTAGTGCGCGTACCGCTCCCGGTAGAGCCCGACCATCCGCTGGGTGTGCTCCTTCGGCCAGAAGATGTGGTTGGCGAAGAAGCCGTCACCGTAGTACGCGGCCTGCTCGGCGATCTCCGGGCTGCGGATCGAGCCGTGCCAGACGAACGGGGGAACCCCGTCGAGCGGGCGCGGCGTCGAGGTGAACGACTGCAGCGGGGTGCGGTGGCGGCCCTTCCAGTCGACCACGTCCTCGCGCCAGAGCCGGCGCAGCAGGTCGTAGTTCTCGATGGCCAGGGGGATGCCGGCGCGGATGTCCTTGCCGAACCACGGGTACACCGGGCCGGTGTTACCCCGGCCCATCATCAGGTCCACCCGGCCGTCGGCCAGGTGCTGGAGCATTGCGTAGTCCTCGGCGATCTTCACCGGATCGTTGGTGGTGATCAGCGTGGTCGCGGTGGACAGCAGCAGCCGCTCGGTACGCGCCGCGATGTAGCCGAGCATCGTGGTCGGCGACGAGGGAACGAACGGCGGGTTGTGGTGCTCGCCGGTGGCGAAGACGTCCAGGCCGACCTCTTCGGCCTTGAGCGCGATGGTGACCATCGCCTTGATCCGCTCATGCTCGGTCGGCTCCCGACCGGTGGTCGGGTCGACCGTGACGTCGCCGACGGTGAAGACTCCGAACTGCATGACCAGCTCCTCAAGTGTCGAACGGGTCCGTGGTATCCGGACACTGCGCCCAACATATTTGACGAGTCAACTATTCCGTCGGCGGTACGCCCCTCGGTGGCGCCGGTCACCCGACAACGGACGTGGGGTGCCGGCTCAGCCCCCCGCGACCGAGGGCAGCACCTGCACCTCGGCACCGTCACCCACCGGGGTGGCCAGCCCGCCGGAATGCCGGCAATCCTCCCCGTCGACGAAGACGTTGACATAACGGCGCAACTCGCCACGCTCGTCGCGGATCCGCCGGGCCAGCCGCGGATGATCGGCGGCCACCTCGTCGAGAACCGCCCGCAGCGTCCCGGCCGCGGTGACGCTCAGCCGACTGGCGCCGCCGGCCTCGCCGCGCAGCGGGCCGGGCAGCAGCACAGTGACCACCTCACACCGCCGCAGCGCGGACGCAGAGCACGTCGGGCAGGTGCGCGGCCACCAACGACCAGGAGTCGCCCTCGTCGCGACTGGCGTAGACCTCGCCGGAGCGGGTGCCGAAGTAGACCCCGCCCGGGGTGGCGTCGTCGGCGCACATCGCGTCGCGCAGCACCGCCGGGTAGAACGGCCCTTCAGGCAGCCCCACCGACAACGGCTCCCACTTGCCGCCGGCGTCAGCCGAGCGGAACACCCGGCAGCGGTGGTCGGTCGGGAACCGCTCGCTGTCGGCCACCAGCGGGAAGGTCCACACCATGCCGGCCCGCGCCGGGTGGGACACCATGGCGAAGCCGAAGTCGCTGGGCAGCCCATCGGCGATCGAGGACCAGGTGCGGCCGTCGTCGTCGGAGCGGTAGACGCCGTGGTGGTTCTGCGCGTACAGCCGCTCGGGGTTGCTGGCGTCCCGGGCGACCTTGTGCACGCACTGGCCGAACTCCGGCCACTCGTCGGGCATGAAGTAGGCACGGATGCCGGTGTTGCCCGGCGCCCAGCTCGCCCCGGCGTCCTCCGAGCGGTAGACCCCGCCGGTCGACATGGCGACCAGCAGCCGAGCCGGGTCACGCGGGTGCGGCAGCACGGTGTGCACGGCCTGACCGCCGAACCCGGCCCCCCACTCGGGCCGGTGCGGGTGGTCCCACAGCGACCGGACCAGCTCGAAGCTGCGACCGCCGTCGGTGGAGCGGAACAGCGCCGAGGGCTCGGTGCCGGCCCAGACCACGTCCGGCTCGTCGGGGCCGGCCGGCATCAGCTGCCAGACCCGCCCCAGCGTCGCGCCGGTGTCGGCCGGGAAGGCGACCGGGGCCTGGTCGGGCTCGTCCCACGAGGCGCCGAGGTCGTCGCTGGTGGCCACGCTGGGCCCGAAGTGTGAGCTGGTCACCCCGGCGAGCAGCCGCGGGGTGGGGCGGCGGGTATCGACCGCGACCGAGTAGACGCCGGTCATCGAAAAATGCGGGCCGGTGATCTCCCAGTTGCGCCGGTCGTCGGCGCTGGTGGCGAGAAACAACCCCTTGGCCGTGCCGATCGCGAGCAGCGTTGTCATGACGTCCTCCGAACCGTCGGCGTGCAGGTGCGGTGATTATGGCCACACCCACCGACAGTTTCACCAGGGCACACGCCGGGGCCGGGCGCTCAGCCCCGGGCGCGGGGCACGTGCCGCCGGTACGCGCTGACCGTCGGGTCGCCGTCGAGCCAGAACCGCCACGGCACGTCGTGCGCGCCGGTCACGCCGACCCGCGGCCCGGCGAGCACCGCCTGGGCCGGCACCGGACGCTCCGGCGGACGCAACCGGACCGGCCCGTCGCCGAGCAGGTACCCGCCGTACGCCGCCCGGTCGATCCCGAGCGCGGCGCAGAGCCGGGCCGGACCACGGGCCAGGTCCACGTCCCGACGTACCGCCGGTCGACGAGCCCGCGCCGTGGCCAGGCCGTCGACCACCTCCCCGGCGCGCAGCAGCACCGCGGCGGCCTCCCCCTCGACCCCGGTGACCACGTTCATGCACCAGTGCATCCCGTAGGTGAAGTAGACGTAGGCGTGCCCGGCCGGCCCGAACATCACCGCGTTGCGCGGGGTGCGCCCCCGATACGCGTGCGAGGCCGGGTCACCGGCCGTCCCGGCGTACGCCTCGACCTCGGTGATCCGGACGGTGACCCCGCCGGCGTCCAGCCGACAGCCCAGCAGCCCGCGGGCGGCCGGCAGCAGCGGGCCGGCGAGCAGGTCCCCCAGCATCGCCAGGTCGGCGTCGACGGCGCGGTCCTCCGGCAGCAGGTCCATAACCCCGACAGTACTGTCGGTTCTCAGTGACGATTTCAGCTGGCCGATAAAGCACCGACCGCATACCGCTACGACGACGTGTCGCGGGGCGCGACCGCACGGGTCATTCACCCGCTGCTGGTGACGACGCTACTCGGCATCGCTCCCGGCCACCGTCGATCGGCTACGCCGCGCTGGCGCTTCTGCACAAGCCTCGATGAGGTGTCGGATCCTCTTGACGCTCCCATCGCTTCGCGTCAAGGCACGAGTTCGCGCGGCAGGATCTGACGGCCGACCGGCGTGCTGTCGAGTCAACGGAACGCGCTTATTTACGGGTCGCTGGTGCCTCGCGGCCGAGGCGGGCCCGGGCTCGGGCCATACGAATGGCGGCGGTCAAGGCCGTGATGTCGTAGGCGCCGTAGTGGCGACGGCCGTTGATGAAGAACGTCGGGGTGCCGGACACTCCGCTGTTGTCGGCCGAGTCGATGTCGCTTTCGATGCGGCCGGCGTGGGCCTGGCTTATCAGATCGTCGTGGAAGCGTTTCTGATCCAGACCGAGGTCGCCGGCGTATTTGATTAGATCAGTGATGTTCAGCTTGTCCTGGTGTTCGAGCAGCAGGTCGTGCATCTGCCAGAACTTGCCCTGAGCGGCCGCTGCTTCGGCGGCCTCGGCTGCTAGCCGGGCTTGCGGGTGCACGTCTGACAGAGGCAGGTGACGCCACACGAAACGCAGGTCGGCGTGGCCCAGCAACTGCCGGACGACTGGCTCGGCCTTCCCGCAGTACGGGCACTGGAAGTCGCCGTACTGCACCAGCGTTACCGACGCACCGGCTGGGCCGCGGACGTGGTCCTGCTTCTCGTCGACTCCTGGGATGAGGTCGATCAGCTCCGTCATGTCGCCGAAGAGCGCCCGGGTGCGCTTGTCCCTGGGCAACATGTTGGTGACGCGGAACGCGTTCCAGGTCAGCGCTGAGGATACGATCGCGGCGCTGAGCACCCCGACTTTGGCCTCGGCCAGTTGGTCGCCGGTGAAGGCCAGGCTGGCGATCAGCAGCGACACCGTGAAGCTGACACCGGCGATCGTGCCGCTGCCGAGCACGCCCGCCCAGCCCACGGCCGGACGGATGCGGCCGTGTGAGATCCAGGTGAGCCCGGCCGAGGTGCCGATCACGGCGAGCGGCTTGCCGACGACATACCCGAGCAGCACGCCCCAGGTGACAGGCGACGTGAACGCCTGGGCCAGGAACGGACCGTCGATGCTGATGCCAGCGTTGGCCAGGCCGAACAGCGGCACGATGGCGTAGCTGGACCAAGGGTGGTAGATGCGCTGAAGGCGGTCGTTGGGCGATAGCGTATTCGCGAGGCCGATCGAAGCCGTACGCGCGAGCGTGGGCGTCGGCTGCTCACGGAACGACCGGAACAGCCCGCTGACCTGCTCGAGCTCAACTCGGCCGGGAGAGTAGGCGAACGCGGTCAACCCGATGGCCAGTCCGGCCACCACCGGGTCGACTCCGCTGACCAGCAGCGCGCCCCACATCACGATGGCGACCGGCACGTACGCCGAGCCACGTCGGACGCCGGCTGCGCGGATGGCCAGCATGACCGCGAACGCCGCTACGGCCACCACGATTGGCATCATCTTGATGTCGTCGCTGTAGACCAGGGCGATGACGATGAGTGCGATCAAGTCGTCGACCACGAACACGGTGAGCAGGAAGATCCGGACCCGGTCGGGCACGCCCCGGCCGAGCAGTGCCAGCAGGCCCAACGCGAGGGCGGTGTCGGTCGACATAGCCACGCCCCAGCCATGCGCGCCCGGCCCGCCGTGGTTGATCACCAGGAAGATCAGCACCGGGATCAGCATGCCGATCACGCCGGCCACGCTGGGCAGCACGAAACGTCGCCGGTCGCGTAGGTCGCCGAGGTCGAACTCGCGCCGCGCCTCAAGGCCGACGACCAGGAAGAACAGAGTCATCAAGCCGCTGTTGATCCAGGTGTGCAGGTCGCGGGAGAGCTCGAGGTGCCCGAGGCGCAGGGACAGTTGGGTGCGCCAGACGGCTTCGTAGGAGCCGAGGTCGATGTTGGCCCAGAGCAGTGCGGCGACGATGGCGGCCACGAGCACGCGGGCGCTGCCGGACTCAGTTCGCAGAAAGGCTCGCAGCGGTGCCGCTAGATTCCGCTTCGAGATCGTTCGGTCGCTCATCTTGGTTTCGGTCACACGTCACCTTCCGACGCGCTGGCCGGGCCAGCATGGATAGCTAGATCACGTGCCGCAAATGCGGGCATGCGACCCCTCGGTTCAGTACTGATCGCGCTGCCCCAGCTGTGGCCGACTGCGCAGAGAGCGACGAGGCCCGCCGATGCCCCTGCAGGATGCGGGCGACTATCAGTGAGTTCATGGTCGGGACGACCGCGCACATGATCGACGCGATGGTGAACCCGGCGATACCCACGAGGAGGATTCGCCTGTGGCCGTAGCGGTCGCCGAGCGCGCCGGCCAGCAGGATCAGCGCGGCCAGGCAGCGACCTGGATCAGCTCGCTGTCGCAGCTCAGCGCGTCAACGTCGAGCTCGGCATGTCCACCGCCTTCCTCGACGAGGCACTGCAACGCTCGCTCGAACCCGGCGCACCGTCCACCATGGCCCGGCCGATCACTGCGAGCCATGCGCGACGCCGGCCTCACCCCATCGTGTTCGTCGCGCCGATCCTGCCCGAACTGACACACAGCACCGAGCAGATCGACGAGTTGATCGGCACCCTGGCCGACGCAGGGGCAGGCAACTTCTCCCGACACCGCTGTACCTGATGCGCGGCGTCACAGACCTGTTCTTCGCCTGGCTGCGCCGCCAGCATCCCGAACTGCTCTCCATGTACGCCGACCTCTACGCGCACGGCTCGTGCACGGCCCGTCATTACCGCGACCTCGTCCGGGCACGCGTGAACCAGGCATTGCAGCGCCACGGGCTGCCGACCCCCGACGAGTTCGCCCTGCTCGGCCGTCACCGAGCTGACCGCACCGACTCAGTCCTGAGCTGCCGGCACGAGTCACCGGCCATCCGCCAGGACCAGGACCTGCGCCGCATGCAAGGCGCCGCATCGCGTTCAAGCTGTCGCGGTCGACGGAAACACTGTCGCCGCCTGGGGCGGAACGACAACCGGTTGATGCTCGGCCGTGATCGCCGAGCAGCAAGCGGCCTGATTTCAGCGCGGCCCGACGAACTCTGTCCTCACGCTCCATGCGAACTGAATCAGCAGGGTCACTGGGGACTTCTCGGCAATGTCATGCATCACCTTCAAGTCGTCGGGGTCAGGTTCTTCACTCAGTGTGATCGTGCGCTGCAGGTAACGCTCTGCGCCTTCCTGGTCGGGTTCGTGGTAGTCGATCTCGACGGTGATGTCACCGGCGGTGTCGTACTTATAGTCGACATACTGCCGCAGCGTCTGAGCAGTGCACGACGCGAGCGCCATCAACAGGTACTCCGTCGGCGTCGGGCCTTCGCCGAGTGCGCCGTTGTGCGGTTCATCGGCGACGAACGTGAAGCCGCGGGTGGTCATGTCCGTGCGCCGGCGCTCAGTGGCCGGAAGGACAGCTCGGGCGGATGCGACGACACGATCCCGATCGGTTTCCATCAGCCGTGCCTTCCTGTAGATCCTGGTAGTGACGGTCCAGATACGCGGGTCCAGCAGCCGAGCCGCAGTCTGAGCGGGGGCTGTGGCCGGGCGTATCACCCCGTGACCGGGTACCTCCGCAGGCTAACCTTCGCGGACTAGATAGTCCAGTTGATCGCTCGTGGCCAGAACCGCTCGGCCCTCGTGAACCATCACCTCGGGGTGCCTTAAGCTGCACTGAGAGGCGATTCGGACCAAGACGCCCCCAGCTGAACTCGCTCGATGCCAAACCCAGATATGGACTCGTCAGTCCGCTAAGGCTAGGATATGCCGTCGTTCACGCATCAGGGCGGCGACCGTCGGCGCCTCCCGCGACTCGGGCCGACTCAAATCCGGACAACATGAGGAACATCGATACTCAGTGATCCGCAGTCGCAGCACGAGGCGATCCAACGACGCGAGGAACGACTCGATGGCAGCTTTCTCACCGCGCCGCTGCGGCGAGTAGAGCGACAGCTTCACGGACGTAGCGCCAGGCGGTGGCGACGCCGATGCCGAACCCGCTGCGAGGCGGGCGTAGGTGTCGCCGTTGCGCAGATGGGCGAGGGTGAGTAGGGCTTGCCGGGCGGGGTCCAGGCGCCGCCACCGGGATCGACGCTGCTGGCGGTGGTTACGGAGGCACTCAGCGAGGTGGTTCAGGGTTCGGCCGGACAGCGGGATCGTGGCGGGGTGAGACAGCACGGCGAGGCTCCCGGTCGGGGCATCGTGGTTCGACTGCTGCCTGACCTGGAGCCTCGCCCTCATCGATCGCCGGGCTGCTCGCACCCGCCGTGACCAGCCTGATCACGATGAAAAGGGCTCAACTAACGGGTCGGCTCGCCGGACGGCTCCAAGAGGAACGATCTGATGTTTTCCAGCGCCATGTCCAGAGCAACTTCCATGGGTGCGACGTTGTGCGCGGCGTTCGCCAGCAAGTAGCCGCCTTGCAAAGCTGCCATCAACCCCGTGGCCAACTTCTCCGGGTCGGCGTCCTGGCGCAGTGCACCGCTGTCCCGCATCCGGTGCAGACCATCACTGATCAGCTTTTCCCATGCCGCAAACGTCTCCGACAGCAGAGATCGAGCCTGCTCATCCTGATCGGACAGCTCGACAGCCATCGACCCAAGGCCGCACCCGTATTTGCCGTTGTTCAGCGAGTTGGCCTGGACCAGCGCGTTACGCCACCGGACCAGCCCTGAGAACGATCTCAGTCGTTCGAGCCCTCCGCGCTCGCGCTGAAGCACAAGCGCGCCTCGATATTTGACCAACGCGCGCACGAGCTCCTGCTTGTCGGCGAAGTGGCGGTAGAGCTGAGACTTGCTCGTCTGGCTGGCCTCGCGGACGTCGTCAAGGGTCGTCGCGTTCACTCCACGCACGAACATTAGCCGGTTCGCCGCCTCGAGGATCCGCTCTCGCGTCGCGATGCCCCGTTGACTGATCCTCCGCTGATTCGTCGGCGCAGCCAGCTGCTCGTCGCTCATCGGTCAAGTGTATCCAGCGCGCCAGATAGCCCATGGAGAATGGGACCTTGGAGTCCATCCGGCGTCATGTCGCATTCGCGTGATGGTGAAGAACGAACGCATGCGCCGACGGCTTGATTGAACGGGTGTCCGTCCGCGAGATCATCGATAGGGCGGGTCTTTTCCTGGACTGCTTGGTCCTCGCTGTGGCAAGTTGCTGCTGCTCAGGAGTTGCTCGGCCGATGCATCGTGCGCGGCGCGCCGCAGGTCAGCGTGTGTCAACCTCTTTGACATGCGTCTGCACGTCACACGCATCACCCGCAGCTGATCCAGGCTGCGGGTGATGAAACAACAAGAGGGAATCACTGTCGCGTGTCCCGCTCCCGGCAGACGAAGACATCCCTGGCCGGCGCGCAGACCCGGGGTCCGCGCGCCGGAGGTGTCAGGCCGCCGCCCGCTTCGGGAGCTTCCACCCGGGGCGGGGGAAGTGGCAGGTGTAACCGTTGGGGTAGGTCTGCAGGTAGTTCTGGTGCTCGGGCTCAGCCTCCCAGAAGTCGCCCGCCGGGGTCACCTCGGTGACGACCTTGCCGGGCCACAGGCCCGAGGCGTCGACGTCGGCGATCGTGTCCTCGGCGACCCGCTTCTGCTCGTCGCTGGCGTAGAAGATCGCCGAGCGGTAGCTGATGCCGATGTCGTTGCCCTGGCGGTTCTTCGTCGAGGGGTCGTGCACCTGGAAGAAGAACTCGAGCAGCGCGCGGAAGTCGGTCTTCTCGGTGTCGTAGACGACCTCGATGGACTCCGCGTGGGTGCCGTGGTCGCGGTAGGTGGCGTTCGGGACGTCGCCACCGCTGTAGCCGACGCGCGTGGACACGACGCCGGGCTGGCGGCGGAACAACTCCTCCATGCCCCAGAAGCAGCCGCCGGCGAGGATCGCCTTTTCGGTGGTCACGTCGTCTCCCTACTTGTCGTCGGTGTCAGTTTTGGTGTCACTCCTGAACAGGGTGCGGTATTCGCCGTACCCTGCGTTCTCCAGGTGGTCGAGGTGGATGAACCGCAACGACGCGGAGTTGATGCAGTAGCGCAGCCCACCCTTGTCGGGGGGACCGTCGTTGAAGACGTGGCCGAGGTGGCTGTCCCCGTGCCGCGAGCGGGCCTCAGTCCGGATCATCCCGTGGCCGGAGTCTTCGCGCTCGACGACGTTCGTCTTGGCGACCGGCTTCGTGAAGCTCGGCCAGCCAGAGTTGCTGTCGTACTTGTCGACCGATGCGAACAGCGGCTCGCCGGACACGACGTCGACGTAGATGCCGGGCTCGTGGTTGTCCCAGTAGGCGTTGGCGAACGCGCGCTCGGTGCCGTCCTGCTGGGTCACGCGGTACTGCTCCGGGTCGAGCCGCGAAACGGCCTCCGGGTTCTTGTGGTACTGGGTCTGCTGGGGCACAGCTCTCCCTTCCCGGCCTTTCGGCGTGAAGCTGAGGAACCAGGCGAAACGCACCTGGACGCGCGAAGGTACAGACACCCTACGGACCGGTTGTATTCCCGCAGCCCTCACCTTTTGTGGACCATAGAGTCCGGACAGAATGCCGGACGTGGCCGACTGGGTGCCGTCGGTACGGTGGTTGACCTGGGGCGCTTCGCCATCACAGTAGCATCCGCTTGACCCAAGAGTGGACTTGACCGACCAGTTCTACCGCGACTAGGTTCGGGGCGTCCGGCTGTGTGCCTCCGCTGGCGACGAACGGTCCGACTTGCCCACCGGCGCCGAGTTCTACGGACGTCGCACCACTCCCGGGGAACCGGTTGCTGCCAAACACAAATCGCCATTCAGTGGGTAAGGAACAACTGTCATGAGTGAGAGTTTCGAGGGCCGTAAGGCCGTGATCGTCGGCGGCAGCAGCGGCATGGGCCTCGCCACGGCCCACCAAGTCGTCGCCGGGGGCGGCACCGGCGTGATCACGGGCCGAGACCAGGACAAGGTCGGGGCCGCGGTCGACGCCTTGTCGCAGAACGGAAAGGCATGGGGCATCACAGCCGAGCTGACCGACCGCGACCAGGTCGACACGTAACGCCGGGATCGCGCCGGCGGGGCCTCGACCCCGACGCCGTCCTACCGACGACTTCGCTGTCGCGCTCGTTCCTCGACACCCTCGCGCCACAACCGCTACCGATCAGCGTGGTAAGACGCCGAGGCCTAGCGCCGCTAATGCTGTTAAAACGAAATTTGCTCCTCGTGACCGTGCAAACGAGGACTGGACAAAAGGAGGTACCAGATGAAGGCGATTGTGGTGACGGACGAGGCTGCGGGAACGGCCGGGATGACGCTGGTGGAGCGGCCCGAGCCGGAACCGGCGCTGAACGACGTCGTCGTTCAGGTCCATGCGTCGGGATTCGTCCCGACTGAGATGGCGTGGCCCTCGACCTGGACCGATCGCCTCGGCCGTGACCGGACGCCGTCGATCCCTGGGCACGAGCTGGCCGGAGTGGTCACCGCTCTCGGCTATGGCACGACGGGACTGTCTGTGGGACAGCGGGTGTTCGGCCTCACGGACTGGACTCGCGACGGCACCCTGGCGGAGTATGTGGCCGTCGAGGCGCGTAACCTCGCGCCGCTGCCCGCCGACGTCGACTTCACGGTGGGCGCGAGCCTGCCGATCTCGGGCCTGACCGCGTGGCAGGGACTGTTCGAGCACGGCCGCCTTCAGGCGGGGCAGAGCGTCCTCGTGCACGGCGCGGCCGGCGCAGTCGGTTCGATGGTGACGCAGCTCGCACGTGAGTTCGGCGCCTACGTCATCGGCACCGGACGCGCTGCCGACCGTCAGACCGCGCTCGACTTCGGCGCGCAGGAGTTCGTCGACCTCGGCAACGACGCCCTGGAAGACGTCGGCGGAGTCGATCTGGTTTTCGATGTCATCGGCGGTGACATCGGGAAGCGGTCCGCAGGCCTGATTCGAGCCGGAGGAACGCTGGTGTCTGCCGTCGGGCCGCCCGAGGCGCGGCCCGCGGACGGCCTGGCGGTCGATTTCGTCGTCGTGTCCGATCGCGCCCAACTGGGCGAGATCGTCCGGCGGGTGCGGGACGGACGACTGCGGACGAACATCGGCAACGTCGCGACCCTCGACGACGCCGTCGCCGCCTTCAACCCGACCGAGCGGATCAAGGGAAAGACGATCATCCGCGTTCGCTCGTAAGGACTCGGCACACCCAAGCACGAGAACGACCCCCGCAGGAGCGAGAAGTACGTCGATGGCTGGGCCTTCACCTCCCGTCGACGACATGCGGCTGGGCGAGTACGACTACCGCCACGACCCGGGAGTGATCTGATGACCATCAACGAAGGCACACCCCGATGACCGACCCAACCGAGCCGACCCGCTACGCCGTCGAGTACCCCGACGAGGCCGGATACCCCGACGAGAAAGGCACCCTCAGCCAGGACCAGGCCGTCCTCATCGACGAGGTAATCGACGATCCCTACGCCCCCGCGTTCGACTTCCAAGTCGTCAACGACGAGAAACTCGGCATCTACGACGCCATCGTCGGGGACCGAGAGGTGGCCGGGCTGACCTACAACGTCGCCGGAGACGACCGACTCGTGCTGGTGGCCACCTCGGTGTTCCCTGAGTTCCGCAAACAGGGCATCGCCACCGAGCTGATCCGACGCGTCCTGGACGACGTGCGTGTGCAAGGCAAGACGGTCACCATCAGGTGCCCGATCGTGCGCACCTTCATCGAGCACAACCCCGAGTACGCCGACCTCATCGACCCCGAGCACCCGGGAGTGACCCAGGGTCACACCCAATTGTCCTAAACCCACCTATTAGCTCCCCCAAGAGAAGTGTGACAATGACGATCAATCTCGAGGCCGAGGCGGCCACCCGGGAAGAGAACAACGCGGCGCTCATCGCTGCTCTGAACGAGACAAGTCTCAGCGAGGTGGAATCCAGCTGGGAGCTCGATGTCATCAACGACGCGGAGCGCGGTCGCTGGATCGCCGCCCTCGGCGCCGAAGCGATCGCCGAGCTCCCGTACCGGTTCGTGGGCGGCCGTGTCGTGTTGCTAACGACCTGGGTCGACCCCGCCTACCGACGCAATCGGGTGGCCACGGAGCTCATCGCTCGCGTGCTGGACGAGATCCGCGAGAGCGGGAAGAAGATCACCGTCATCTGCCTGGTCGTAGGTGAGTTCATTGCCCGCAACCCGGAATACCTCGATCTCATCGACAAGGTCCATCCCGGCGCCGGCGCCTACCCCCAGCACGAACCCGCGGAAGGCGACCACGACGAGGAGCTCACCGCGTTCGAGAACGACATGACGTAGCCGTCCGGCGTTCAGACGTCGTTCGAGTCGTCCAGCGGGTCCGGGATGGGCGACTGCGGACGAACATCGGCCACGTCGCGACCCTCGACGACGCCGTTGCCGCCTTCAACCCGACCGGGCCGGTCAAGGGCAAGACCATCCGGCCGTCGGCGCCGTCGGGGCGTCTTTCAACATTCTGTTGACAAGACTGCGTTGATGAGCTGTGATCGGACCATGACGATCGACGACCCGTTCACCGCGCCGAACCCGGCTCGTGTCCGCGCCCACCGCACCCACGAGGCGCTGCAACGGATCAGCGAGCGACACGCCGGCACCGACGCTCAGCGAGGGCGCTGGGCGCATCCGTACGTGCTGGACCCGTGGGAGGCGGTGGCCCTGGTCACCGCCCTGGCCGCGGGTGGAGCCGAGCGGGAGCCCACGGAGGAGCCGGTCGACGGCGCCGACCTCACGGCCGCGCTGACCCTGCTGCCGCACGTCCGCGCGGAGCTGGACGCCCTGGAAGCCGGGCTGTTGACGCTGGCCCGCGACCGAGGGCTGACCTGGCAGGCCATCGCGTACGGGCTGGGCCTGGGCAGCGCGCAGGCCGCCCGACAGCGCTACGAGCGGGTCGCCGCCCGCTCGGCCGAGCAGACACGCTGACGGCGTGGCGACCCGCCCGGCCGACTGGCATGCCGCACGCCGGCCGGGCGCGCAGACTGTGCGCACGACGATTCCGGGAGGCACCCATGGAGCGCGCGGAGATGCTGGCGTACTGCCTGGCCAAGCCGGGGGCGTGGCTGGACCGGCCATGGGAGGGCGACGAGGTGGTGAAGGTCGGCGGCCGGATCTTCGCCTTCCTCGGCAACGGCGAGGGAAACCCGACGGTCGGGGTGAAGTGCGGCCAGACCCGTGAGGTCGCCGACGAGTGGCTGCACCGCCACCCCGACGACGCCCGGGTGATGGCCTACATCGGCCGGTCCGGGTGGAACACCCTGCGCCTGGACGGCGGGATCGACGAGGACGAGCTCACCGAGGCGGTCGACGCGTCGTACGACATGGTGGTGGCCAAGCTCCCGAAGCGGGAGCGCCCGACGGCCTGAACGGACCGCGGCGCCGGCGGCGAGTCGCGCCGGCGCCACGGTGGGATCAGCGGGGTACGACCCGCTCGGTGGCCCACTCCCGCCAGCCGACCAGCCGGTCCGCGGCGGCGGCCAGTTGGTCGGCGACCGGGCCGGGGCCGGTGGAGCCGGGGGTGGTCCGGGCCGCGAGGGCCGAACGGACCGAGAGCACATCGCGCACCGACGGGTCGAGGTGCTCGCTGACCGCGGCCAGATCGGCGTCGGAGACCTCCTCCAGCTCGCACTCCCGGACCGCGCAGAGCGCCACCAGCCGGCCGGTGATCTCGTGCGCGTCACGGAACGGCACGCCCCTGCGGACCAGCCAGTCGGCCACTTCCGTGGCCAGCGAGAAGCCGACCGGCGCGGCGGCCACCAGCCGGTCCACCCGCACGGTCATCGTGGAGATCATCCCCGCCAGCGCCGGCAGCAGCAGTTCCAGGGTGTCGACCGCGTCGAAGGCCGGCTCCTTGTCCTCCTGCATGTCCCGGTCGTAGGTCATCGGCAGACCCTTGAGCATGGTGAGGACGGCAATCAGGCCGCCGACCAGCCGGCCGGACTTGCCCCGGGCCAGCTCGGCGATGTCCGCGTTCTTCTTCTGCGGCATGATCGACGAGCCGGTGGCGAACGCGTCGTCCAGCTCCACCCAGCCGAACTCGTGCGAGGTCCAGAGCACCACCTCCTCGCCGAGCCGGGACAGGTGCACCCCGATCAGGGCGGTGGTGAAGAGGAACTCGGCGACGAAGTCCCGGTCGGCGACGGCGTCCATCGAGTTGGCGAACGACGTGCGGAAGCCCAACTCCTTGGCCACGGCCACCGGGTCGAGCGGCAGCCCGGAGCCGGCCAGCGCGCCGGCGCCGAGCGGGCTGATCGCCGCCCGGTGGTCCCAGTCACGCAGCCGCTCCAGGTCGCGCAGCAGCGGCTGCACGTGGGCGAGCAGCCAGTGCCCGAAGGTGACCGGCTGGGCGTGCTGCAGGTGGGTCATGCCGGGCGCGGCGGTGTCGACGTGCCGCTCGGCCTGCTCGACCAGCGCCTCGGCCAGCTCGACCAGTCGGCTGGCCACGCCCCGGGCGTGGTCGCGCAGGTAGAGCCGCAGGTCGGTGGCGACCTGGTCGTTGCGGGACCGGCCGGCGCGCAGTTTTCCGCCGAGGCTGCCCAGCCGCTCCAGCAGCCCGCGTTCCAGCGCGGTGTGCACGTCCTCGTCGTCGACCGTGGGACGGAACGCCCCGGAGGCGCAGGCGGCCTCCAGGTCGTCCAGGGCGGCCAGGATCCGGCCCAGCTCGTCGGGGTCGAGCAGGCCGGCGCCCGCCAGCACCCGGGCGTGCGCCCGGGAACCGGCGATGTCGTACGGGGCCAGGCGCCAGTCGAACTGCACGCTCACCGACAGCCGGGCGAGCGCCTCGGCGGGGCCGCCGGCGAACCGACCACCCCACAGGCTCGTCCGGTTGGTGGCGGCGCTGTTCTCGGTCAGGCTCTTGTCGTCCACGCCGCCCATTGTGAGGGTCACTGGCCGGAGCCGCCCAGCCGGGCGTTCCGCGCGGCGGCCATCCGGCTCGGCAGGCCCCACAGCTGCACGAAACCCTTGGCCAGGGACTGGTCGAAGGTGTCGCCGGTGTCGTAGGTGGCCATTCCGAAGTCGTAGAGGCTCGCCTCGGAGCGCCGGCCGGTGACGGTGACCCGGCCGCCGTGCAGGGTCATCCGCACCTCGCCGCTCACGTGCTGCTGCGCGTCGTCGATGAACGCGTCCAGCGAGTCCTTCAGCGGCGAGAACCACAGGCCGTCGTAGACCAGCTCACCCCAGCGCTGGTCGACGCTCTTCTTGAACCGGGCCAGGTCCCGCTCCACGGTGACCGCCTCCAGCTCCTGGTGGGCGGTGATCAGCGCGATCGCGCCGGGAGCCTCGTACACCTCGCGGCTCTTGATGCCGACCAGCCGGTCCTCGACCATGTCGAGCCGGCCCACGCCCTGCGCCCCGGCGCGCCGGTTCAGCTCCAGGATCGCCTGGTACGGGGTGACCGTCTCACCGTCGATGGCCACCGGCACGCCGGCGTCGAAGGTGATCACGACCTCGTCGGCGTCGCGGTCCTGCGCCGGGTCGTCGGTGTAGGAGTAGAGGTCCTCGATCGGGGCGTTCCAGATGTCCTCCAGGAACCCGGTCTCCACCGCGCGACCCCACAGGTTCTGGTCGATGGAGTACGGCGACTTCGCCGAGACGTCGATCGGCAGCCCCTTCTCCTCGGCGAAGGCGATCGCCTTGTCCCGCGTCCAGGCGAAGTCCCGGGCCGGCGCGATGATCTTCAGGTCGGGGGCGAGCGCGTTCAGGCCCACCTCGAACCGGACCTGGTCGTTGCCCTTGCCGGTGCAGCCGTGCGAGACGATGGTCCCGCCGTACTGACGCGCCGCGGCCACCAGGTGCTTGACGATCAGCGGCCGGGACAGCGCCGAGACCAGCGGGTAGCGGTCCATGTAGAGGGCGTTGGCCCGGATGGCCGGCAGGCAGTAGTCGGCGGCGAACTCGTCGCGCGCGTCGACCACCTCGGACTCGGCGGCGCCGCAGTCCAGCGCGCGCTGCCGGATGGCGTCAAGGTCCTCGCCGCCCTGCCCGACGTCGACCGCTACCGCGATCACCTCGGCGCCGGTCTGCTCGGCCAGGTAAGGAATGGCGACGGAGGTGTCCAGCCCTCCGGAGTACGCCAGGACGACCCGCTCGGTCATGGTGTGGTGTTCCCTTCAACGGTGTCTTCCCTGCGGGCCCAGCCGGCGAGCTTCTCGCCGAGTGCGGCCCCGCCGACGGCCTCGCGGGCCACGACGAGGATGGTGTCGTCGCCGGCGATGGTGCCGACGATCTCGGGCAGGCCCGCTCGGTCCAACGCGCTGGCCAGGTATTGGGCTGCACCCGGTGGGGTACGCAGCACGGCGATGTTGCCGCTGGAGTCGACCCCGTTGAGCAGCTCGCGCAGCAGCCGCACCAGCCGGGCGGGGGCCGCCTCGGCGTCGCGCAGCGGCCGGTGGCCGTCCTCGGGGATCAGGTAGACCGCCGGCCCGTCGCCGCCGCGCACCTTGACCGCGCCGAGCTCCTCCAGGTCCCGTGAGAGGGTGGCCTGGGTGACCCCGACGCCGTCGCTGGCCAGCAGGTCGGCCAGTTCGGTCTGCGAGCGGACCACCCGGTCACGGATCAGCTCGACGATCCGGGCGTGCCGGGCGGCGCGGGTCAACGGGGCGGTCATCGGGTCTCCCCGGCTACGCCGTCGGCCCCCAGCAGGAAGGTCAGCAGCGCCTTCTGGGCGTGCAGCCGGTTCTCGGCCTGGTCGAAGACCGCGCTCTGCGGGCCGTCGAACACCTCATCGCTGATCTCCTCGCCCCGGTGCGCGGGCAGGCAGTGCAGCACGATCGCGTCCGGCGCGGCCTGGCCGAGCAGTTCCTTGTTGACCTGGTACGGCAGGAACGGGGTGATCCGGTCCAGCCCGTCGGTTTCCTGCCCCATCGAGGTCCAGGTGTCGGTCGCCACCACGTCGGCGTCACGTACCGCCTGGCCCGGATCGGTCAACACCCGCACCGACCCGCCGGTGCCGGCGGCGATCTCCGCCGCCCGGTCCACCACGGCCGGGTCCGGTGCGAAGCCGGCCGGCCCGCCGATCCGCACGTGCATCCCGGCCGTCACCCCGGCCAGCAGGTACGACTGCGCCATGTTGTTGCCGCCGTCCCCCACGTAGGCCAGCGTGCGGCCGGCCGTGCCACCGCACCGCTCGCGAACGGTCAACAGGTCGGCCAGCAGCTGGCAGGGGTGGAAGCCGTCGGTGAGTGCGTTGATCACCGGCACGCTCGCGCCCGCCGCCACCTCGGCGATCCGGTCGTCGCCGTGGGTGCGCAGCACGATGGCCGCGACGTAGCGGGACAGCACCCGGCCGGCGTCGGCCAGCGTCTCGCCCCGTCCGAAGTGGGTGAGCTGGGTGTCCACGATGAGGGGGTGGCCGCCCAGCTCGGCGATCCCGGCGTCGAACGAGATCCGGGTCCGCAGGCTCTGCTTGTCGAAGAGCACCGCCACCGAGCGCGGCCCGGCCAGCGGCCGGTGGCCGAACCGGTCCGCCTTCATCCGCGCGGCCAGGTCGAGCACCGTGGCCTGCTCGGCGGGCGAGAGGTCGTCGTCGCGCAGGAAGTGCCGGGTCATGGGGTCGTTCCCGTCGTGGCGGTGGCGGTGGTCGGCGCGGAGTTCTTGGAAGCTGCCGACTCCTGGGAGGGCAGGTCCCCTCCGAGATCTGCGGCAGTGGCGGGGGTTGACGCGTTCAGGGCGGTGGGCAGCGCGGCGAGGAAGGCGTCCACCTGGGCGGTGGTGAGGATCAGCGGCGGGGCGAGCCGGACCACGCCCGGCTGCACCGGGTTGACCAGGAAACCGGCCTCGCGCAGCGCCTCGGACAGCACCGGCGCCACCGGCGCGGTGAGCGCCACACCGAGCAGCAGCCCGGCGCCCCGCACCCCGGCGACCAGCGGGTGGTCCAACGCCTCGATCCCGCCGCGCAGCCGCTCGCCGACCCGCTTCACGTGGTCGAGCAGCCCCTCGTTGGCGATGGTCGCCACCACGGCGAGCGCGGCGGCGCAGCTGACCGGGTTGCCACCGAAGGTGGTGCCGTGTGAGCCCGGCGTGAGCAGGTCGGCGGCCCGACCGAAGGCCAGCGTAGCGCCGAGCGGCAGCCCGCCGCCCAGCCCCTTGGCCAGGGTGACCACGTCCGGTTCCACGCCCTCGGCCTGGTGGGCGAACCAGTGCCCGGTACGACCGATGCCGGTCTGCACCTCGTCGAGCACCAGCAGCGCGCCGTGCCGGGCGGTGATCTTCCGCGCCGCGGCGAGGTAGCCGGCCGGCGGTACGACCACGCCGGCCTCGCCCTGGATCGGCTCCAGGATCACCATGGCGGTGGCGTCGGTGACCGCCGCCTCGAGGGCAGCGACGTCGCCGTAGTCGACGTGGGTCACGTCGCCGGGCAGCGGGCGGAACGGGTCGGCCTTGGCCGGCTGGCCGGTCAGCGCGAGGGCCCCCATGGTGCGGCCGTGGAACCCGCCCCGGGTAGCGACCACGTGGCTGCGGCCGGTCCGCCGGGAGAGCTTGAACGCCGCTTCGTTCGCCTCCGCCCCGGAGTTGGCGAAGAAGACCCGGCCGGGCCGGCCGGCGAGCGCCAGCAGCACCTCGGCCAGCGCGACCGGCG
Source organism: Micromonospora sp. NPDC005173 (assembly GCF_040608515.1). Classification (NCBI taxonomy): domain Bacteria; kingdom Bacillati; phylum Actinomycetota; class Actinomycetes; order Micromonosporales; family Micromonosporaceae; genus Micromonospora; species Micromonospora sp. NPDC005173. The sequence goes on along the minus strand of NZ_JBEXIK010000010.1, from coordinate 148,521 downwards.
GCTCGGCGACGTAGAGGTTGGAGACGTGCCCGAGGGTGGCGACCTGCTTGGAGACGGCGGCCACCACGGCCGGGTGGGCGTGGCCGAGCGCGTTCACCGCGATCCCGCCCACCAGGTCGAGGTACTCCCGGCCGGCGTCGTCGACCACGACCGCACCGGTGCCGGAGACCAGCGCCAGCGGCGGAGTGCCGTAGTTGTCCATCATGGACTGACCCCAGCGCTGCACCAACGTGCTCATGCCGCAATCACCATCGTTCCGAACCCTTCCGAGGTGAAGACCTCGAGCAACGTGGAGTGCGCCACCCGACCATCGACGACGTGTGCGGCAGGCACTCCCCCGCCCACCGCCCGCACGCAGGCCTCCATCTTGGGCACCATCCCCGATTCGAGGCTGGGCAGCAGCTTCGCCAGGTCGTCGGTGTTGATCTCGGAGATCAGGCTGGTGGTGTCCGGCCAGTCGGCGTACAGGCCGGCCACGTCGGTGAGCACGACCAGCTTGCGGGCCTGCAACGCGACGGCCAGCGCGGCGGCGGCGGTGTCCGCGTTGAGGTTGTGCAGCACACCGTCGGCGTCCGGCGCGACCGTGGAGATCACCGGGATCCGGCCGGCCCCGATCAGGTCGGTCACCGCCGACACGTCGACCGACTCGACGTCGCCGACCTGGCCGACGTCGACCGGCAGGCCGTCCACGTACGCCGGGCGGCGTACCGCGGTGAACAGCCGGGCGTCCTCGCCGGAGAGACCCACGGCGAACGGGCCGTGCGAGTTGATCAGCCCGACCAGCTCCCGGCCCACCTGCCCGACCAGGACCATCCGGACCACGTCCATCGCCTCGGCGGTGGTCACCCGCAGCCCACCCCGGAACTCGCTGGCGATGCCGAGCCGGCCCAGCATGGCGGAGATCTGCGGGCCGCCGCCGTGCACCACCACGGGCTTGAGGCCGGCGTAGCGCAGGAAGACCATGTCGGCGGCGAACGCCCGCTGCAGCTCGGGGTCGGTCATGGCGTTGCCGCCGTACTTGACCACCACCGTGGAGCCGGAGAAACGAGCCAGCCAGGGCAGCGCCTCAATCAGCGCCTCCGCCTTGACCTGGGCCCGGGTGAGGTCGGTGCTGAGGCTCATGTGGAGTACGCCGAGTTCTCGTGCACGTAGGCGTGGGACAGGTCGTTGGTCCAGATCGTCGCGGCCGACGTGCCGGCGTGCAGGTCGATCCGGATGGTCACGTCCCGCCCAGTCAGGTCGACCTTCGAGCGGTCCTCGGCGGCGGCGCCGTCCCTGCACACCCACACCTCGTTGACCGCCACGTCCACCCCGTCCGGCTCGAACGCGGCGGTGGTGGTGCCGACGGCGGCGAGGATCCGGCCCCAGTTCGGGTCGTTGCCGAACAGCGCGGTCTTGACCAGGTTGTTGCGGGCCACCGAGCGGCCCACCTCGACCGCGTCGTCCTCGTCGGCCGCACCGACCACGTCGATGGCGATCTGCTTGGTGGCGCCCTCGGCGTCGGCGATCAACTGCTGGGCCAGGTCGTGACAGGCCGCGGTGACCGCGGCGGTCAGCTCGGCCGGGGTCGGCTCGATGCCACTCGCGCCGCTGGCCAGCAGCAGCACCGTGTCATTGGTGGACATGCAGCCGTCGGAGTCGACCCGGTCGAAGCTGACCCGGGTGGCCGCGCGCAGCGCCTCGTCCAGGGTCGCCGGCCCGGCCACCGCGTCGGTGGTCAGCACACAGAGCATGGTGGCCATCCCCGGCGCGAGCATCCCAGCGCCCTTGGCCATACCGCCGACCGTCCAGCCGCTGCCCCGGGCCACCGTGGTCTTCGGCCGGGTGTCCGTGGTCATGATCGCCTCGGCGGCGGCCGGACCGCCGTCACGGGACAGACCCCGGATCGCCGAGCGGACCCCGGGCAGCAGCTTCGGCATCGGCAGCCGCTCACCGATCAGGCCGGTGGAGCAGACCGCCACCTCGCCGGCGCCGAGGATCAACCGTGGGCTGACCGAGGTCAGCGCGGCGGCGGTGTGCTCGGCGGTGGCGTGGGTGTCCTGGAAACCGGCCGGGCCGGTGCAGGCGTTGGCGCCACCGGAGTTGAGCACCACCGCGCGGACCACGCCGCCGTGCACGACCTGCTGGGTCCAGCGCACCGGTGCCGCCTTGACCCGGTTGGTGGTGAAGACCCCGGCGACCCCGGCGTCCGGGCCGTCGTTGACCACCAGCGCGACGTCCGCGCCACCGCTGGCCTTCAGCCCGGCGGCCACCCCGGCCGCCCGGAACCCCCGAGGGGTGGTGACGCTCACGGGGCAACCCCCCAGACGGAAAGCCCTGTCGTCTCCGGCAGGCCGAGCATCAGGTTGGCGTTCTGGACGGCCTGGCCGGCCGCGCCCTTGCCCAGGTTGTCCAACGCGCTGAGCACGATCAGGCGCCCGGAGTCGACGTCGACGGTGGCCTGCAGGTGGCAGGAGTTCGAGCCGAGGGTGGCGCCGGTGTGCGGCCATCGACCCTCCGGCAGCACGTGCACGAACGGCGCGTCCGCGTACGCCTGGGCCAGCACCTGCTGCGGGTCGACGCCGCGCGCCGGCGTCGCGGTGACCGTGGCCAGGATGCCGCGCGACATCGGCGCCAGCACCGGGGTGAGCGAGAGGCCGGTCGCGCCGGCGGCCTGCTTGATCTCCGGTACGTGCTGGTGGGTGCCGACCCGGTACGGCGACAGGTCCCCCATCACCTCGCTGCCCAGCAGGTGCGGCTTGGCGGCCCGCCCGGCGCCGGAGGTGCCGGAGGCGGCGACCACCACCACGTCGGCGGGGCTGGCCGCACCGGCCGCGATCAGCGGCGCGAGCGCCAGGGTGATCGCGGCGGCGTAGCAGCCGGTGTTCGCCACCCGGGTGGAGCCGGCGATCAGCTCCCGCTGGCCGGGCAGCTCGGGCAGGCCGTAGGTCCACTGGCCGGCGTGCGTGCCGCCGTAGTACTGCGCCCAGGCGTACGGGTCGGCGAGCCGGTGGTCGGCGCCGAGGTCCACGATCCGGACATCGGCCGGCAATTGGGCAGCAAGAGCCGCCGACTCACCGTGCGGCAGGGCCAGGAAGACCAGGTCCGCGTCGGCCAGGGTCGCCGGGTCGGTCTCGCCGAGCACCAGGTCCAGACCGGTGAGCTGCGGGTGCACCACGTCAACGCGGTGCCCGGCCTGGCGGTGCGCGGTGGCGGCCACCACGTCGAACTCCGGGTGCCCGGCGACCAGGCGCAGCAATTCGCCCCCGGCGTAGCCGCTCGCTCCGGCGACCGCGACTCGGATTCCCATACTCACCTCCGCATGACTATGCAACGAAGGCTAGCAGCGATGATCAGCCGCTGCAACTTAATGCAGCCGAGTGCATGGAGATGAGAGTGTGACGCGCGGCACACCCCGATACGGACGTGTCCTCCGTCGGACCATGCCGACGGAGGACACGCCAGTGTCAGATCGCCTCAGGCGCCGCGCAGGATCGCCCCCACGCGCTCCGCCGCGACGGCGACCGCCGCGTCGCGGGCGGCCACCGCCTCCTCGACGGTCAGCGTCCGGTCCGGCGCCCGGAAGGTGAGCTTGTAGGCCAGTGACCGGCGACCCGCACCGAGCTGCTCACTGGCGTACACGTCGAACAGCCGCACGTCCTCCAGCAGCTCGCCGGCGCCCGCCTCCAGCGCCCGGCGCACCTGCTCCGCCGGCACCGAGTCGTCCACGACCAGGGCCACGTCGATCAGCGCCGGCGGGAAGCCGGAGACCGCCGGGGCGGGCGTCACCGGCGCGGACGGCAACGCGTCCAGGTCCAGCTCCATGGCACAGGTACGGCGCGGGAGCTCCAGCGCCGCCACCACCACCGGGTGCAGCTCGCCGGCGTGTCCGACGACTGTGCCGTCGACCCGCACCTCGGCGCAGCGGCCCGGGTGCCACGGGGCGTACTCGGCGGCACGTACCTCGACCCGCTCGGCCGGAACGCCGGCAGCGTCCAGCACGTCGCGGGCCGCCTCGATCGCGTCCGCCCAGCCGGCCGGCCGACCCGGACCCCACCAGCCGGCCGGGTCGAGGTCGCCGGTCAGCACCACCGCGACGTGCACCGGCTGCGCCGGCACCACCGCGTCGGCGGCCGCGAACTCCGCGTCGGTGGGACGCCGGTCCACACCCATCGCCGGCGGGCTGCCGGCGTCCACCCGCGGGTGGAAGACCGCACCGATCTCGGAGAGCGCCAGGTCGCGAAGACCCCGGCCGAGGTTGCGCTTGAGGATGCCGAGCAGCGGGCCGAGCAGCGTGGTACGCAGCAGCGGCTCCTCCTCGGACAGCGGGTTGGCCAGCCGCACCGCCTGCCGGCGCGGGTCGTCGGCCGGCAGCCCGAGCAGGTCGGCCAGCTCGGACGACACGAACGGGTGCGCGAGCACCTCCACGTACCCCCGCTCGGCCAGGGACCGGGCGATCGCCCGGCGCCGATGCTGCCCCGGGGTGAGCCCACGGCCGGGAGGCGCGGTCGGCAGCACCGACGGCACCCGGTCGTACCCGTCGAGGCGAACGACCTCCTCGACCAGGTCGGCGGGGTCGGTCAGGTCGGGCCGCCAGCTCGGCGGGGTGACGCTGAGCGCGACCCCGGCGCCGCTGGCCATGCCGACCGAGCCCGGGTCCTCGGCCAACCGGTCCGCACCCTGGGCGACCGTGCAACCGACCCGCTCCAGCAGGGCGACGACCCGCGCCGGCGGGTACTCGACGCCGATCCGCCGGGTGGGCAGGTCCGCCGGCAGGCTGATCGGGGTACGCGGCCGGACGTGATCGATGTCCAGGATCTCCGCGCCGGGCGTGCCGCCGCCGTGCTCGGTGAGCAGCCGCACCGCCCGCTCCAGCGCGACCAGTGGCAGGGCCGGGTCGACGCCACGCTCCCAGCGCTTCGCGGCCTCGCTGAACAGCTTGTGCCGGCGGGCGGTCCGCCCGACCATCGCCGGGTCCCAGTGCGCCGCCTCGAAGAGCACGTCGGTGGTGCCGGCGATGACCTCGCTGGTCTCACCGCCCATCACCGCGGCGAGCGAGATCGGGATGCCGGCACCCTCGCCCGCGCCGGGGTTGGGCAGCCCAGCGTCGCAGATGACCATGTCGTCGGAGGCGAGCACCCGCAGGACCCCGTCCAGGGTGGTCAGCTTCTCCCCCGGCTCGGCCCGGCGCACCACCAGCGCCCCCACGATCCGGTCGGCGTCGAAGGCGTGCATCGGCTGGCCCAGCTCCAGCATCACGTAGTTGGTGATGTCGACCGGCAGCGAGATGCTGCGGATGCCGGCGGTGACGAGCCGCTGCTGCATCCAGGACGGTGTGGGCGCGGTCGGGTCGACGCCACGGACCAGGCGGGCGGCGAACCGGTCGCAGCCGATCGTGTCGCGCACCTCCACCGGGTACGCCGGTTCGGGCGTGCCGCCCGGCGCGGGCACCAGGGCCGGGTCACGCAGCGGCACGTCGAACGCGTGCGACAACTCGCGGGCCAGGCCGCGCAGGCTCAGCGCGTACCCCCGGTCCGGGGTGATCTCCAGCTCCAGCACCACGTCGTCGAGACCGACCACCGGCCGCGCGTCGTCGCCGGGCTTGGCCGCCACGTCCGGCGGCAGCACGATGATGCCGGAGTGGTCGTCGCCCAGGCCCAACTCCTTCGCCGAGCAGATCATGCCGGCGGAGTTGTGCCCGTACGTCTTGCGGGCGCCGATGGCGAAGCCGCCGGGCAGCACACCGCCGGGCAGGATCACCACCACCCGGTCGCCAGGGGCGAAGTTGCGCGCTCCGCAGACGATCTCCTGCGGCTCGCCGGTGCCGTTGGCGTCGCCCACGTCGACCCGGCAGAACCGGATCGGCTTCTTGAAGCCGGTGAGCTCCTCGATCTCGCGCACCTCGCCGACGACCAACTGGCCGGTGACGGTCTCCCGCAGGTCCACCACGGACTCGACCTCGATGCCGAGGTCGACCAGGGCCTGCTCCAGGTCGCCGGTGGGCAGGTCGGCGGGGAGGTCGACGTACTCCCGCAGCCAACTGACAGAAACTCGCATGACTTCAGACCACCGTTCCCGTGTCTCGTACCCGCATCGCCTACGCCCCGGTCCCGAGCGCGCGGCTGAACCGCACGTCGCCCTCGAAGAGATGGCGGATGTCGCTGACCCCGTGCCGGATCATCAGGGTCCGGTCGATGCCCATGCCGAACGCGAATCCGGAGTAGACCTCCGGGTCCACGCCGCAGGCGCGCAGCACCCGCGGGTTGACCATCCCGCAGCCGCCCCACTCGACCCACTGGGGGCCGTCGCGGTGCTCCGGGAACCAGACGTCGAACTCCGCCGACGGCTCGGTGAACGGGAAGTAGTGCGGCCGCCACCGGGTCTTCGCCTCCGGGCCGAAGATCGCCCGGGCGAAATGGTCGAGGGTGCCGCGCAGGTGGGCCATCGTGATGCCCTTGTCCACGACGAGACCCTCGGCCTGGTGGAAGACCGGGCTGTGGGTGGCGTCCACCTCGTCGGTGCGGTAGACCCGGCCCGGGCAGATCACGTAGATCGGCGGCTTGCGGCTGAGCATGGTGCGGGTCTGCACGTTCGAGGTGTGCGTCCGCAGCACCAGGCCGGAACCCTCCGGTGCGATGTGGAAGGTGTCCATCAGCCCGCGCGCCGGGTGGTCGGCGGGGATGTTCAACGCGTCGAAGTTGACCCACTCCAGGTCGACCTCGGGGCCCTCGGCCACCTCGTAGCCCATCCCGACGAACAGGTCGCTGACCGACTCCATCAGGGTGTTCAGCGGGTGCCGGGCGCCGCGCGGACGGCGGTCGTACGGCAGGGTGACGTCCACCCGCTCCTCGACCAACACCCGCTCGGCCTGCTCGCGCTCCACGACCTCGGCGCGGTCGGCGTAGGCGGTCTCGATTGCCCGGCGGGCCTCGTTGACCCGCTTGCCGGCGTCGGACTTCGCGGCCGGTGGCAGCGCGCCGATCTCCCGGCGGGCCAGCGAGACCGGAGACCGGTCACCGAGGTGCGCGGGGCGTAGCGCGGTCAGCGCGTCCGGGTCGGCGGCGGCCGTGAACGCCTTCGCGGCGTCGGCGACGGCCTCGGCCAGGGCGGCCGGGTCGAGCAGGGCGACCTGCTTCGGGTCGTACGGATCGTTGCGGTAGCTCATGGCGTACGGGCACTCCCTCACGGCGGCGCCAGCCCTCACCGGGGCGGCTAAGCGAGTCTACGGACGCGCGGCTGCGCCGCAGCCCGCCGGTAGGAGTTGCGCAGGGAGCAGGTCAGACCCGCCGCCCACCGACACCGGCGGGCTGGCTAAACGAACGCCGTGGCGCGTCCATCGACGGAGACTCTCCCCTGCTGATCTGTCGCGCCGGGTGAGGCCACCATCAGCGCTGTGCTCTCGCCGAAGCGTACAGGCAGACCGCGGCGGCCGCAGCCAGGTTCAGGCTCTCCGCGCGCCCGTGCAGCGGCACCCGGACCCGGGCGTCGGCCGCGGCGGTCAACTCCTCGGGCAGCCCGTGCGCCTCGGAGCCGAACAGCCAGGCGGTGGGCTCGGCGAGCCGCCCGGAGTCGGCCAGGTCGTCCAGGTCGCTGTCGCCGTAGCCCGTGGTGGCCAGCACGGTCAGCCCGGCGGCGCGTAGTGCGCCGACCACCTCGACCGGGTCGGCGGCGCGAACCACGTCAACGTGGAAGAGGCTGCCGGCGGAGGCCCGCACGCACTTGCCGTTGTACGGGTCGACGGCGTCGCCGGCGAAGACCACCGCGCCCGCCCCGGCGGCGTCGGCGGTGCGCAGCACGGTGCCGGCGTTGCCCGGATCACGGATCTCGGCGAGCACCGCCACCAGACGGGGCCCGCCCGCGAGCGCCTGCTCCAGCGGCACATCCAGGTGCCGGCAGACGGCGACCAGCCCCTGGGGGGCGACCGTCTCGGCCAGCGCGGCCAGCGCCTCGTCGGTCACCTCGGAGACCGGCACGTCGGCTCGGGCCGCGGCAGTGGCCAGCTCCGCGTACCGGTCGAGGGCGGTGGGCGTACCGAACAGCTCGGTGACCACCCCGGGCCGGGCCAGCGCCTCGCGGACGGCCTGTGGTCCCTCGGCCAGGAAGCGGCCGGTGGCCTCGCGGTCCCGGCGGCGCTGCAACCGGCGGGCGGCGACAACCCTGGGTGTACGCGGGGTGAAGGCCATGGTGTGTGGTCCTCCGGCACGATTGAGGCGCCCCCCGGACGGCGGTGCCGACACGGGAGACGCCTCGCTCTTGTGCGCGGGGATCAGGCGGCCTGGGCCGCCGCGCCGCCGGTGCCCTCGGCCGCGACCGCGGCCCGGGCCAGCTCGACGATCGCCGCGAAGGCGGCGGCGTCGTTGACGGCCAGGTCGGCCAGGATCTTGCGGTCGACCTCGATACCGGCCAGACGCAGGCCCTGGATCAGGCGGTTGTAGGTCATCCCGTTGGCCCGGGCACCCGCGTTGATCCGCTGGATCCACAGCTGCCGGAAGTCGCCCTTGCGGTCACGACGGTCCCGGTAGGCGTACTGCATCGAGTGCAGCACCTGCTCCTTGGCCTTGCGGTACAGCCGCGAGCGCTGACCGCGATAACCACTCGCGGACTCCAGCAGGGTACGACGCTTCTTCTGGGCGTTTACAGCCCGCTTGACGCGTGCCATCTCAACTCCTTCTTACGTAAAGGTGGCGCGCGTCAGCGGCCGAGCAGCTTCTTGATGCGCTTGACGTCGGCCTTGGCAAGCACGACCGTGCCGGTCAGCCGGCGGGTGTGGGTGGAGGGCTTCTTCTCCAGGTTGTGGCGGAGGCCGGCCTGCTGGGCAACGATCTTGCCCTTGCCGGTGACCTTGACCCGCTTACCCATACCCGTGTGGCTCTTCATCTTCGGCATGTGGAACGTCTTCTCCCCTGTTACTCGCCGCTGGTGTCGGCGGCGGTGCCGGTATTACCGGCTGCTGCGGTCTCGCCGGCCGCCGCGGTCTCATCGGCTTCCGGAGCGGCGGACTCGTCCGCTGCCCGGTCCCGAGGTGCACCGCGGGACGCCGTAGCGGCAACCGCGGAGGCCTTGACGGCCCGATGCGGAGCGAGAACCATGATCATGTTTCGACCGTCCTGCTTCGGAGCGGCCTCGACGTATCCCAGTTCCGTGATCTCGGATTCGAGCCGGCGCAGGAGCCGGTAGCCCAGCTCCGGGCGGCTCTGCTCGCGACCGCGGAACATGATCGTCACCTTGACCTTGTCGCCCGCCTTGAGGAACCGCACCACGTGACCCTTTTTGGTCTCGTAGTCGTGCGGGTCGATCTTCGGCCGAAGCTTCATTTCCTTGATGACGGTCTGCTGCTGGTTACGCCGCGCTTCGCGCGCCTTCAGTGCGCTCTCGTACTTGAACTTGCCGAAGTCCATGAGCTTGCACACCGGCGGGCGCGCCATCGGCGCAACCTCGACCAGGTCCAGATCGACGTCCGCGGCCAGCTGAAGGGCGCGCTCCAGTGGGACGATGCCCACCTGCTCACCCTCGGGGCCGACCAGTCGGACCTCACGTGCCCGGATCTGCTCGTTCACGCGTGGTTCGACGCTGATGGGGCCTCCTCGAGTCGTTTCTGCTTTCGTGCCGACCCCGCGGCTCCCGGGTGGGAACCGACCCGGAAAGCAGAAGGCCCCGGCATACGCCAGGGCCCGCTCGACCGGCCGGCACGATCATATGATCGCGCATCCGGCACCGGGACATGCCCGGAACCGGGGACCGGACCCGGCCACCGTAGCGGCGACTCGGGTGGGAGCAGGCGCTCCGCTTTCGTGGCTGCCTGCTCGCACGCGGAGACAGCCTGGTCGACTCGATAACACTACACCCCCGACCCGGTCGCCCCCAAACCGGACACCACCCACCGCCGCCTGCCGCTCCACCGCCCGCCCGAAGGTCGACCGATCACCGCCCTGTCCCCCGGCGGTGCGACGCCGTGGGCAGGTGCAACGCCACCAACCCGCTGCGCGGGTTGGTGCGGGGCGGCGCGGGTTAGCGGCCGGTGGCGCGCTCGGCTAGGCGAGCCTGGTGCGCTTCGTGCAGCCGGCGCAGCGAGCGGACCCCCTCGACGGCCAACTCCTTGTCGGCGGCCTGTAGGGCGACCATCGGCATCAGGTCGTCGTCGTACAACTCGAGGCTGGCCCACGGCGCGCCCCGGTCGAACCGGACTCCCCGGACGACCTCCCAGGGCAGCTCGTACGAGCTGATCACGTTGCGCACCCGGACACCGCGCGCGTCGGCCTCGACCCGGGGGCGGGTGAACAGAAGGAAGGCCAGCGCACCGAAGATGCCCAGACCGATCATGGCCAACTGGTCGCCGCGCTGGAAGCTGCCGTAGCCGTTGCCGGTCGGGCCGCTCAGCGATGTGGCCACCAGACTGAACACCACCACGAGCGCGACCGCCGCAGACCAGCAGACCACCCGGATGCGGCGGGGCTTCAGGCGGACCAGTTCGGTGTCACTCACCCCACCAGTCTGCCATCCGCCCTCGCCCGGCGACCGCACCACCCGCCGAGCCACCGCCACCGCAGCCGGACCACCCGCCGCGCCGGAGCCGGGCCGCGCCGAGGCCGCCGAGCCGACCGCGCGGCGCTGCGGAAGATCACGCTCAATCCGGGATCTAGTGGCCTCGGCCGCGCCGGAGGCCACTACTTCCATGTTCGAGCGTGATCGTCGCGCGGCCACTCACGCCGGCAGGTGCCGCGCGGGCGGTAGATCGACTCGAGATCGGCGATGTGGGGGTGTCCCGCGCGTGCCGACACCCCACATCGGCGATCCCGAGTCGATCAAGCAGGTCGACCGCCCGAGTGCGCTGCGCAGGCGGTCAGGCAGCGCTGCGCCGGCGGCCCGGCAGCGGACCGGCGGTCGGGCAGCGGTCAGAGTCGGCAGGCGTGGATGTTGGTGACCAGGATGGCCCGGGCGCCCAGCTCGTACAGCTCGTCCATGATCCGGTGCACGTCATCGCGGAGCACCATGGCCTGCACCGCCACCCAGCCCTCGCGGTGCAGCGGCGACACGGTGGGCGACTCGATGCCCGGGGTGAGCCCGCTGGCCCGGTCCAGCAGGCCTGCCGGCACGTCGTAGGCGAGCATCACGTAGCGGCGGGCCACCAGCACGCCGTGCAGGCGGCGCAGCAACTGCTCGGCCTGCGGGTGCGCCGGTGCGGCGGCCCGACGGACCAGCACCGCGGAGGAGCGCAGCAGCGGCTCGCCGAAGACGACCAGGCCGGCCTGGCGCAGGGTGGCGCCGGTCTCCACCACGTCGGCGATCACGTCGGCGACGCCGAGCCGGACGGCGTTCTCCACCGCGCCGTCGAGGCGGATCACGTCGGCCTTGACCCCTACCTCGCCGAGGTGCCGCTCGACCAGGCCCGGGTACGCGGTGGCGATCCGGTGCCCGCCCAGGTCCTGCACGGAGGCGATGTCGTCGGGGCGGGCGGCGAAGCGGAAGGTGGCCCGGCCGAAGGCGAGGTCGACGACCTCCTCGGCCGGCGCGGCCGAGTCGATCAGCAGGTCCCGGCCGGTGATACCGAGGTCGAGGTCACCGGAGCCGACGTAGGTGGCGATGTCCTTGGGGCGCAGGTAGAAGAATTCGACGTCGTTGGCCTCGTCCCGGCAGATGAGGTCCTTGAGGTCGGTGCGCTGGCGGTAGCCCGCCTCGCGCAGCATCTGGGCGGCCGGCTCGGCCAGGGTGCCCTTGTTGGGAATGGCGACACGCAGCATGACGGAGTGCTCCTTCGATCGCGGCTCTGATCAACGGGTGGGGGCACTCACAGATGTCGGTAGACGTCCTTGAGCTCGAGACCGCTGGCGAGCATCAGCACCTGGACCTGGTAGAGCAGCTGGGAGATCTCCTCGGCGGTGCGCTGCGGCCCCTCGTGCTCGGCGGCCATCCACGACTCGGCCGCCTCCTCGACGACCTTCTTGCCGATGAAGTGCACCCCCTTGTCCAGGGCGGCGACGGTGCCCGAGCCCGGGGTGCCGGCGGCGGCCTTGGCCTGCAGCTCGGCGAACAACTCCTCGAACGTCTTCACGGAACCCGATTCTTCCAGTCGGCCGGTCAGCCGCCGAAGCCGACCCGCTGACCGTTGCTGGCCAGCGTCCGGACGGCCAGCGCGGCGTCCAGCGCGGCGACGGTGGCCGACCAGCCCTTGTCCTCCGCCGAGCCGGGCAGCCCGGCCCGGTCCCGGGCCTGCTCGATGGTCTCCACGGTGAGCACACCGTGCGCCACCGGCTTGCCCTCGTCCAGCGCCACCCGGGTGAGCCCGTCGGTGACCGAACGGCAGACGTAGTCGAAGTGTGCCGTGGCGCCACGGACCACCACGCCGAGTGCGACCACCACGTCGCAGCGGCGCGCGAGGGCCTGGGCGACCACCGGCAGCTCGACCGACCCGGCGACCCGGGCCACCACGGCCCGCGCGCCACACGCCTCGGCGGCGGCGACGGCCCGCTCCAGCATGTGGTCGGTCAACTCACCGTGCCAACGGGCGGCCACCACCCCGACGGTCATCCCGGCCGCGTCCACCGCGTCGACGCCCGGCTCCCCGAAACCCGCCATGTTTATGCTCCGATCTCGTCGCTGGCAACCGCACGCCCCGTGGGAGCCTCGGTCACCTCGTCCAACTCGTCCAGCAGGTGACCCATCCGGTCCCGCTTGGTGCGCAGGTAGCGCAGGTTCTCCGGGTGCGCGCCGGCCGGCAGTCCCTCCCGGCCGGTGATGGTCAGCCCGTAGCCCTCCAGCCCGGCGCGCTTGGCCGGGTTGTTGGTGAGCAGCCGCATCGAGCGCACGCCCAGGTCGTACAGGATCTGCGCGCCGGTGCCGTAGTCGCGGGCGTCCGCCGGCAGGCCCAGGTCGAGGTTGGCGTCCACGGTGTCCCGGCCCAGGTCCTGCAGCTGGTACGCCTGCAGCTTGTGCAGCAGCCCGATGCCGCGCCCCTCGTGCCCGCGCACGTAGAGCACCACGCCCCGGCCCTCCTGCCCGACGCGGGCCAGCGCGGCGTCCAGTTGCGGCCCACAGTCGCAGCGCAGTGAGCCGAACACGTCCCCGGTGAGGCACTCGGAGTGCACCCGGACCAGCACGTCCTGGCCGTCACCGAGGTCGCCCAGCACCATCGCGATGTGTTCGGCCGGGTCGTGCTCGGCGCGGTAGCCGAGCGCCCGGAACACCCCGTGCCGGGTCGGCATCCGGGCGTCGGCGACCAGCTCGACCTGCTTCTCGGTCCGCCGCCGGTAGGCGATCAGGTCGGCGATGGTGATCAGCGTGAGGCCGTGCTCGGCGCAGAACTTCTCCAGGTCCGGCACGCGCATCATGGTGCCGTCGTCGTTGACCAGCTCACAGAGCACGCCCGCCGGGCGCAGCCCGGCCAGCCGGGTCAGGTCGACCGCCGCCTCGGTGTGCCCGGGCCGGCGCAGCACCCCGCCCTCGCGGGCCCGCAGCGGCACCACGTGCCCGGGTCGGGCCAGGTCCGTGGGGTCGGTGGTCGGGTCGGCGAGCAGCCGGATGGTGTGCGCGCGGTCGGCCGCCGAGATGCCGGTGCTGACCCCCTCCCGGGCGTCCACGGTCACGGTGTACGCGGTGCCGCGCCGGTCCTGGTTGGTGTGGTGCATCGGCGGCAGGTCGAGCCGGTCGCACTCGCTCTCGGTCAACGGCACGCAGACGTAGCCGGAGGTGTGCCGCACCATGAAGGCCAGCAGTTCCGGCGTGGCCAGCTCGGCCGCGAAGATCAGATCGCCCTCGTTCTCCCGGTCGGCGTCGTCGACCACGACGACCGGCCGACCGGCCGCGATCTCGGCGACCGCCTGCTCGATGCTCGCGAAGGTGCTCATGCCGGCACCACGGCGCTGGACCTGATGATTCGCTCGCTCATGCGACAGCCTCCGTGTAGGTGGGCGGGATCGAGGCGACCGGACGGACGGCGCGCGAGGTGCGCCACCAGGCGGCGAAGCCCCAGGCGCAGAAGGCGCCATAGATCAGGTACATGACCGCCGACGGGTAGAACCCGCCGCGCAGCAGCAGTGGCACGCCGACCGCGTCCACCGCGATCCAGACCAGCCAGAACTCCACCCAGCCGCGGGCCATGCCGTAGGTGGCCAGCAGGCTGCCGGTGAGGATCCAGGCGTCCGGTAGCGGGCCCCAGGAGCCCAGCGCGGCGAGCACCGGGTACGCCACGGCGGTGCCGACGGCGGCGGCCAGCAGCATCGCCAGCCGCTCCCGCCCGGTGGCCCAGCGCGGGAGCACCGCGGCGTGCCCGGCGCCGGCGCTGCGGTTGCGCTGCCAGCGCCACCAGCCGTAGACGCTGACCGCGAAGAAGAACACCTGCCGGCCGGCCTGCCCGTACAGGTCGTGCGCCTGCGGGGTGGCGAACGCCCCGCCGAGGAAGACGGTGAACAGCAGCGCGTTGCCGATCATGCCGACCGGCCAGGCCCAGACCAGCCGACGCAGCCCGAGCAGCGCGGAGACCAGCCCGAACACGTTGCCGACGATCTCCCGGACCAGGACCGGCGAGCCGGCGATCTGCACCTGGGCGTCCAGCAGCCAGCCGAGCGGGCCCATCAGGCCACCCCGTCCAGGGCGGCGACGCCGCCGACCGGGCCGGTCGGGCCGTCGGTCAGCCGGGCGCCGAGCAGCCGCTCGACGTACTTGGCCAGCACGTCGACTTCCAGGTTGACCGGGTCGCCGACGCCCTTCGCGCCGAGCGTGGTCAGCTTGAGCGTGGTCGGGATCAGCCCGACGGCGAACTGGTCCGCGCCCACCTCGGCGACGGTCAGCGAGACGCCGTCAATGGTGATCGAGCCCTTCTCCACCACGTACCGGGACAGGGCGGCGGGCAGCCGGAACCGGACCGTCTCCCACTGCTCGGCCGGCTCCCGGGAGATCAGCTCACCGACCCCGTCCACGTGCCCCTGCACCAGGTGCCCGCCGAGCCGGCTGCCCAGCGCGGCGGCCCGCTCCAGGTTGACCGGGTCGCCGGGGCGCAGTGCGCCGAGCGCGGAGCGGCGCAGCGTCTCGCCCATCACGTCGGCGGTGAAGGTCCCGTCGGCCACCTCCACCACGGTCAGGCAGACCCCGTTGACCGCGATGGAGTCCCCGTGTCGGGCGTCGGAGGTGACCAGCGGGCCGCGTACGGCGACCAGCGCCGAATCG
Source organism: Micromonospora sp. NPDC005173 (assembly GCF_040608515.1). Taxonomy (NCBI): domain Bacteria; kingdom Bacillati; phylum Actinomycetota; class Actinomycetes; order Micromonosporales; family Micromonosporaceae; genus Micromonospora; species Micromonospora sp. NPDC005173. Next base: position 133,383 of record NZ_JBEXIK010000010.1, on the reverse strand, counting down.
CCCGCCGTCGCCGTCACCCGGACGATCTCGCCCAGCTCCTCGACAATGCCGGTGAACATGTCAGCCCTCCCTCTTCCGAGGCAACGCGGTGATCCGCAGATCCGGACCGATCTGCGTAACGTCGACGTACTCCAGATCGATGGCCTCAGCGATGGTGGTCACGCCTGCGTCGATCAGGGCGGTCGGGCCGGCGCCGAGCAGCCGGGGCGCGACGTAACCGACGATCTTGTCGACCAGGCCGGCGGCCAGGAACGCGCCGGCCAGCCGGGGGCCGCCCTCCAGCAGCACCGCGCGGACGCCGCGCTGGTGCAGCGCCGCGAGCAGCGCCGGCAGATCGACGCGGCCGTCGGGGCCTGCGCCAACCTCGGCGGCGGTCGCGATCCAGGTCCGCGCGGCGCCGTCGCGGACCCGGGCGTCGGCCGGGGTACGCCCTGCGCTGTCCACCACGACCCGCAGCGGCTGCCGGATGGCGAGGCTGCCGTCGCGCAGGTTGCGGGCGGTCAGCCGGGGATCATCGGCGAGCACGGTGCCGACCCCGGCGAGGACCGCGTCGACCGTGCCGCGCAGCGCGTGCACGTCGATCCGGGCCGCCTCCGAGGTGATCCACATGCTGGTTCCGTCCGCCGCAGCGGACCGGCCGTCCAGGGTGGCGGCGTACTTCCAGATCACGTACGGCCAGCCCCGGCGCATCGAGGTCAGCCAGGCGACGTTGCCGGCCTCGGCCTCGTCGCCGCGTACCCCCAGGTCCACACGGACCCCGGCGGAGCGCAGCGTGGCCGCGCCACCGGTGGCCACCGGGTTGGGGTCGGGCACGGCGATCACCACCCGGCCCACACCGGCCTGGACCAGCGCGTTGCTGCAGGGGCCGGTGCGACCGGTGTGGTTACAGGGCTCCAGGGTGACCACTGCGGTGCCGCCGCGGGCCCGCTCCCCGGCCTGGGCCAGCGCGACGATCTCGGCGTGCGGGCCGCCGGCGTAGGCGTGGAAGCCCTCCCCGACGACCTGGCCGTCCGCGTCGAGCAGCACGCAGCCGACCACCGGGTTGGGGCTGGTTGTGCCCAGCCCGCGCGCCGCCAGTTCGATCGCACGCCGCATCGCCTCATCGACGGAGACGCTGGCCATCGCCTTGCCCCTGCCCTCTCACTCGCCGGTCCGCGCGCGGGCGGTCAGGGAGGCGGCATGGGGCCGCGGGCAGGCGGCGGCGGATTCCGGGTACGGCGCAGCCGCCCCGGGGGGTCGACACGGCACGCTGAAGCCAGCGGCCGGCTCGGACCCGTCCGTCCCGCGCGCTGTCTCCCATCCGGACTGTCTGGGCGCGGACGAACCGCCCCCAACCGTCGGCCCCGGATTTTCACCAGGTCCACCGGGCAGCAGAGCCGTCCGGGTCGCGGGCTGACCACGGTTGGACCGTGGATCACCGCCGGTTCGGAATTTCACCGAGTCCCGCCAGCGCGTGGTGGGTACAACGGCAGTCTTACACGCTGACGGGGGTGTGCCGCCACCGAGGCGAGCTACTTCACAGCGGTATCACGCTCAGGTGACGCCACGGCGCCGGTCCACCGCCACGTACGATCCCGGTTGACTCTTGGCCACCGTCTTCATCTCCGAGGCCACCGCGATCACCTCAAGGGGGTCGGTGAACCGCTTGCCGTCGTCGGAGAGGGAGACCCCGATGGAGAGGGTGACCAGGGCGGCCCGGCGGATGTTGCCACGCCGGTCCTTCAGTTCGACGAAGCCGCGCTCCCGGTCGGTCGGGTCGTAGAGCGTGTCGGCGGCCTTCTCGAAGTCGACCACCGCCCTGGAGGTCAGCGGGCGGACCTGGTCCGGGGCGCAGACGATGACGAAGTCGTCGCCGCCGACGTGGCCGAGGAAGGCCGGTGGCAGACCCACCGCCACCACCGCCCGGTGCAGGCTGCGGGCCAGCGCGGAGATGAAGTCGTCGCCACGGACGAAGCCGTACCGGTCGTTGACGCTCTTGAACCGGTCGATGTCGACGTAGCCGACCGCGTAGTCCACCCCGTGCCGGACCCGGTCGCTGATCTCCCGACGGATCCGGCTGTTGCCGGGCAGCCCGGTCAGCGGGGAGACCTCCCGGAACTCCTTGTTGCGCCGCAGCGTCGACGAGACCCGGGCCACCAGTTCGGCGGTGTCGAACGGCTTGACCAGGTAGTCGTCGGCGCCGGCGCTGAGCCCGTGCACCTTGTCCACGGTCATCCCCTTGGCCGTCAACATGATCACCGGCAGGGCGGAGGTCATCGGGTCGGCCCGCAGCCGCCGGGTCAGCTCCAACCCGTCGATCCGGGGCATCATCAGGTCGACCACGGCCAGGTCCGGCCGCTGCCGCTCGATGACCTCCAACGCCTCCTGGCCGTCGCTGGCGTGGATCACCTCGAAGCCGTGCAGCCGCAGGTTGAACTCGACGAAACGGGCGATGTCCTCGTCGTCGTCGACGACGAGGATGATGTCCTTGCGATCGCCGTCGGGGTCCATCTCAGGCCCCGGGAGCCGCGCGTTCCGCCAGCGCCCGCAGGTGCCGTACCGCCTCCGCCGGGTCGGCGGCGCCGTAGACGGCGGTGCCGGCCACGAACGCGTCGGCGCCAGCGGCGGCGGCCTGCTCGATGGTGTCGGCGGCGATCCCGCCGTCCACCTCGATGCGCAGCTCCAGATGCCCGGCGGCGACGTGCCGGCGGGCGGCACGGACCTTGTCCAGCAACTGCGGGATGAACCGCTGCCCACCGAAGCCGGCCTTGATGGTCATGATCAGCAGGGTGTCGAAGCTGGGCAGCAGGTCCAGGTACGGCTCGATCGGGGTGTCCCGGTCGATGGCCAGCCCGGCCTTCGCGCCGGCCGAGCGCAGGTCCTTGGCCAGCGCCACCGGGTCGTCGCACGCCTCGGCGTGGAAGGTGACGTTGTACGCCCCGGCGTCGGCGTAGCCGGGGGCCCACCGACGTGGGTCCTCGATCATCAGGTGCACGTCGAACGGCATGGCGGTGACGGCCCGCAGGCTCTGCACCACGGGCAGCCCGATGGTCAGGTTCGGCACGAAATGGTTGTCCATCACGTCTACGTGCAACCAGTCCGCGGCGTCCTCGACGGCACGGACTTCTTCGGCGAGGTGGGCGAAATCGGCGGCCAGAATGCTCGGCGCGACGATCGGCGGCGGTACGGTCACGGGGTCAGTGTACGAACGCGGCCACCCGCCGCCCGCAGCGCGGCACCATGGCCGACGCGCTGTGATCCGGCGGTGACCAGTGGTGCAGAATTGGCCGGTCCGGACCGCCGAATCCGGACGAACAGACATCAGCGGCTGGCCGATCGACGGAAACGCGACGACACTCCAACCGGGACGGTGCCAGAGGTTGCACGCCCGCCGGGGTCTCGCCGCGGGGCGCGGTCACCGGCCGCCAGCTCCCGGGGAGGGCGGACGATGCGACGGTGGCTCGGAACGCTGGCGCTGGCCGGCGTCACGACGATGCTGCTGGCCGGCTGCGGGCCGGCGCGGGGCGCGGACGGTGATCTCACCGACGACTGGCCGGCGCTCGCGGCCCCGAAGCCGTTCACCCCCGCCACCGACACCTGCCTGCCCCGGATCACCTCGATCGTGCAGGCCAGCACGTACGAGACGGTGGACTGCGCGCGCAACCACCTGGCCGAGGCCATCCACGTCGGTGCCTTCACCGGCCCGGTCGCGCTGGCCGACACCCGACCGGAGCCCGGTTCGTCTGCGCTGCGCACCGCCCGCGCCGAATGCGACCAGCGGGCCCGGGAGGTGCTCGGCGGCGACTGGCACACGGCACGTCTCACCCTGTCCATCTCGCTGCCCACCGTCCCGGCGTGGGCCGGTGGCGCGCGTTGGTTCCGCTGCGACCTCAGCGAGACCGACAGCATCGACAACACCAGGGCGGTGAACCGCACCGGCAGCCTGCGCGGCGCGTTGATCGGCGACACCCCCCTGACCCACCGCTGCTTCGACCCCAAGCTGATCGGCGACAACCTCAACTACATGGCGCCGGTGCTCTGCACCGAGCCGCACCGCGCCGAGTTCGTCGGCGTCTACGGGGAACGGGAGATGACCTGGGCGGAGTTCGCCCGCTCCGCCGAGCAGGCACACCGGCGCTGCATGGCGTTGATCGCCGCGTACGCCGCCGTACCGAACAACAGCGACCTGCCGTACCGGGCCGGGTCCATCTACTACCCACCGTCGCAGCGGGAGTGGGAGGAGGGCGACCGCGGCGTGCGCTGTTTCCTGTGGAGCGACGACCGCAAACTCACCCGCTCGATGCGCGGTGCCGGCCCGGAGGGACTACCCGCGATCTGAGTACCGGTGCCGTATGCTGCTGCGCCGTGGCGCTACCGACCGGCTGGGGGCCGGCCGGAGACCACCAGCGGCAGGAGGTCGGGGATGCGACGGTGGTTGGCGGCGGTCGCCGTGGGCGCGGCGGTGACCCTGGCGCTGGCCGGGTGCGGCGCACCCGCCGGAGTCGACCGGGACCTCATCGATGACTGGCCGGCGCCCGTCGCGGCGCAGCAGTTCGTTCCCGCCGCCGATGTCTGCCACCACTCCTCCCAGCAGGTCGGCTTCCTGACCGGCTACAACCCGGTGGCGTGCACCGAAGCACACCGGGTGGAGACCGTGCACGTCGGCACGCTCACCGGCCCGGGCGCGGAACGCGGCACGCCCCCGCCGGCCGGCTCGGCCGGCATGCGGACCGCGCAGGCCGGCTGCGAGACGGAGGTCAGCAAGGCGGTGGGTGCCGACTGGCGCTCCGGTCGCCTCGGCCTGACCGTCGTGCTGCCCTCGCCGCCCGCCTGGGCCGGCGGAGCCCGCTGGTACCGCTGTGACGTCACCGAGCTCGCCAGCATCGACGACACCGCCGTCGACCTGCGCACCGGCAGCCTCCGGGGTGCGCTGACCGGCGCCGCGCCGCTGGCGTACCGCTGCTTCAACCCGAAGCTGGTCAAGGACGACATCGACGCCATGGAGCCGGTCTCCTGCACCGCCAAGCACCACGCCGAGTTCGTCGGGATCTGGCGGGCACCGGACATCAGCTACGCCGAGTTCAACCGCACGACCAAGCGGACCCACCGGGCCTGCCAGACGATGACCGCGAAGTACGTGAAGGTGCCGGACAACGCCGAGCTCGACTTCCGCGCCGGGACGATCTACTACCAGCCGTACGAGCAGGAGTGGAAGAACGGCAACCGTGGCGTGCAGTGCTTCCTCTGGGTCAGCGACCGGAACCTGACCCGCTCGCTGAAGGGCGCTGGCACCAAGGGCCTCCCGGTCACCTGACCGGCCGGGCACCCCGCACCCGGCCGGGCGGCCGGGTGCGGTGCGCGTCGCCGGGACGGCTCAGCCCCGGCGTGGAACGACTCAGCCCCGGCGCAGGACGGCGAGGAACATCGCGTCGGTGCCGTGCCGGTGCGGCCAGAGCTGCACGGTGGGCCCGTCGCCCAGACCGGGCATGCCGGCCGGCAGCAGCGGCCGGGCGTCGACGAAGTCCACCGGCACCCCGCTACGGCGAGCCGCCTCGGTCACCGTCACGTGCGTCTCCACGGTGTGCGGCGAGCAGGTGACGTAGGCGACCAGGCCACCCGGACGGACTGCGCGCAGCGCAGCGCCGAGCAACTCCCGCTGCAACCGGGTCAACGGTGGCAGATCGGAGGGCTGGCGACGCCACCGCGACTCGGGCCGGCGGCGCAGCGACCCCAGCCCGGTGCACGGCGCATCCACCAGCACCCGGTCGAAGTGCCCCTCCGGGAGCTCCGGGTCCGCGCCGACCTCACGGCCGTCGATTGCCAGCACGGTCACCGGCAGGCCCCTGGTCGCCTGAGAAACCAGCCGGGCCCGGTGCTCGGCCACCTCCACCGCGGTCACCCGGGCGCCACGCTGCACGGCCAGCGCGCCGAGCAGCCCGGCCTTGCCGCCGGGACCAGCGCACAGATCCAGCCAGCGCCCGTCCGGGCCGTCCAGCGGCGCGTCGGCGAGTGCGCTGGCCACCAGCTGGGAGCCCTCGTCCTGGACGTGGGCGCGGCCGTCGACCACCGCCGGCACGTCGCCCGGCGCGCCGCCGGGCAGGTAGACGGCGTACGGCGAGAAGGCGCCGGGCGCCCCACCGACCTGGTCGGCCAACTCGATCGGATCGATCAGACCGGGCCGGGCGCACAGGTGCACCGGTGGGCGCTCATTGTCCTCGATCAGCAACCGGGCCGTCTCGCCCAGGTCGCCGCCGAGCGCCTCGGAGAAGGCCCGGACGATCCACTGCGGATGGCTGTACGCCAGCGACAGGTGCCCGACCGGGTCGGTCTCCATCGGCGGGGCGAGCTTCGCCACCCAGCCGTCCACGTCGAGGGTGGACACCTCGCGCAGCACGGCGTTGGCGAACCCGGTGGCACCCGGCGCGACGGCGCGGACCAGGTCCACGGTCGACGAGACGGCGGCGTGCGCCGGCACCCGGGTGTGCAGCAACTGGTACGCCCCGATCCGCAGGGCGTCACGCACCGGCGGGTCGATCCGGGCCACGTCCCGGCCCGCCGCGTCGGTCAGGATCGCGTCCAGGGTGCCCAGGTGACGCAGAGTGCCGTAGGTCAGCTCGGTGGCGAACGCCGCGTCCCGGCCGTACAGCCCCTCCTCGCGCAGGATGATGGGCAGCACCAGGTTGGCGAACGCGTCGTCGCGGTGCACCGCGGCGACCGCCTCGTACGCCGCGCGCCGTGGCCGGTCCAACGGCGGCCGGACCGGCCGGCGGTCACCGCCGCGACCAGTCGACGGGCCACCGCGCGTCGGGCGCGTCCCCTCCGGGGCCGTCACGCGAAGTCCTCGCCGGTGCTGACCCGGACGCCGCGCGCCCAGTCGGTCGCCGGCATGGCCCGCTTGCCCGCGGCCCGGACCTCGCCCAGCCGCACCGGCACGGTAGCCGTGCCGGCCAGCACCCGGGCCTTCTCCACCAGCAGCTCCCCCGGCTTCAGGTCGGGGCCGTCGGCCGCCGCCACGACCGGGCCGAGCTTCACCCGCTCGCCCCGGAAGGTCGTCCAGGCGCCCGGAGCCGGGGTACAGGCCCGGACCCGTCGGTCCACCGCGAAAGCAGGGTCGGTCCAGCGCACGCGGGCGTCCTCTACGGTCAGTTTCGGTGCCAACGTCACCCCGTCGGCCGGCTGCGGCTCGGCCCGCGCGGTGCCGTCGGCGATCGCGTCGAGCACCGCCACCAGCAGCCCTGCGCCGGATTCGGCGAGCCGTTCCAGCAGGTCACCGGAGGTGTCGCCGGCGCGGATCTCGTCGGTCAGGGTGCCGAAGACCGGGCCCGTGTCCAGGCCCTGCTCCAGTTGGAAGACGCTGGCCCCGGTCAGCTCGTCGCCGTGCAGCACGGCGTGCTGCACGGGCGCGGCGCCGCGCCAGGCGGGCAGCAGCGAGAAGTGCAGGTTGATCCAGCCGTACCGGGGGATCTCCAGTGCGGCCGGCGGCACCAGCGCGCCGTAGGCGACCACCGGTACGCAGTCCGGTGCGAGCTCGCGTAGCCGGTTGAGGAACTCCGGGTCACGGGGGCGGGCCGGGGTGAGCACCTCGACGCCGTGCTCGTCGGCCCACTCGCCGACCGGGGAACGGGACAGGCCGCGCCCGCGTCCGGCGGGCGCGTCGGGCCGGGTGACGACGCCGACCAGCTCGTGCCGGGAGGCGGCGACGGCGGCCAGGGCGGGCACAGCGACGGCCGGCGTACCGGCGAAGATCACACGCATCGCGGTCACCGGCCCAGGCCGAACGGGTCGGAGATGTGCGGGCTCAGCTTGACCACCGGCGGAGCTGCCGCGTCGTACCACTCGGCCTGGCGGATCGCCTTCATCGCTTCCTTGCGCCCCTCCGGGTCCAGCCGGTCGAGGAAGAGCACACCGTCGAGGTGGTCGGTCTCGTGCTGCACGCAGCGCGCCATCAGGCCGGTGCCGACGATCTGCACCGGGTCGCCGAACGAGCTGAAGCCCTTGGCGATGACGTTCTGCCGGCGCTTGGTGTCGAAGTAGAGCCCGGGGATGGACAGGCAGCCCTCGGGGCCGTCCTGCTCCTCCTCGTCGGGGAATTCGAGCACCGGGTTGATCAGGTGCCCGAGCACGTCGTCGACGTCGAAGGTGAACACCCGCAGGCTCACACCGAGCTGCGGGGCGGCCAGGCCGGCACCGTTCTGCTCACGCATCGTGTCGGTCAGGTCGGCGACGAGCCTACGCAGCTCGGCGTCGAAGTCGACCACCGGATCGGCCGGCGTGCGCAGCACCGGATCCCCAAACAGACGGATGGGCTGAACGGTCACGCGGGAGGGCTCCTTCATGGGTGGGACGAGCGGTGCCGTACCAGTCTACGGAGTGCTCGGGCCGGCACCGGCCGGCGTACCTCGATCGGCCGCCGCCGGTGTGCCCAGCGTCACCGGCAGGCTCTGGTAGCCGCGCAGGGTCAGCCGGGTCCGGTGCTGGGGCGTCCCGGCCAGGGCCAATTCGGGCAGCCGGCGCAGCAGCAACGGGAAGGCCAGCTGCGCCTCCAGCCGGGCCAGCCCGGCGCCGAGACAGTAGTGCGGGCCGGCGCCGAAGGAGAGCGGGTGCGCCTGGTCGCGGGTCGGGTCGAAGCGCTGCGGGTCGGGGAACCGGCGCGGGTCCCGGTTGGCCGCGCCGAGCAGCAGCAGCGTCACGCTGCCGGCCGGTAGGTCGAGCCCGCCGCAGCGCACCGGCGCGCTGCTGGTCCGGGTGGTCAGCTGCACCGGCGAGTCGTAGCGCAGCAGCTCCTCGACGTACGCCGGGGCGAGCCCGGGGTCGGCGCGCAGCGCGGCGGCGGCCTCGGGGTGCCCCAGCAGTACCACCAGCCCGTTGCCGAGCAGGTTGGTGGTGGTCTCGAAGCCGGCGACGAGCAGCACCACCAGGTTGGCCAGCAGCTCGTGGCCGGTGAGCCGATCGCCGTCGGCGTCGTGCACCTGGACCAGCGCCGTGGTCAGGTCGTCGGCCGGGGCGTTGCGCCGGGCGACGACCAGCTCGACGAAGTAGTCGCGCAGTTCGGTGGCGCCGGCGTCGGCGACGGCCAGCTCCTCAAGGGTGATCTCCGGCTCCAGCACCCCGGTCAGGTCGCTGGCCCAGCGGCGGAACAGCGGTCGGTCGGCCTCCGGTACGCCGAGCAGCGCGCAGATCACCCCCACTGGCAGGGGGTACGCGAAGTCGGACAGCATGTCGACCGGTGCGCCGTCCCCGGCCCGGTGGCACATCGCGTCGAGGAGATCCTCGGCCTGGGCGCGCACCACGTCGCGCATGCTGGCGATCCGGCGCGGGGTGAACGCGCCGGCGGCGAGCCGGCGCATCCGGCTGTGGTCGGGCGGGTTGGTCCGCAGCATGGACCGGGCGATCGACGCCACCGCCGGGCTCTCCCGCCAGTCCGGCCAGACCTCGTCCCGCAGCGCGTCGTCCAGCACCACGAGCCGGGGGTCGCGCAGCAGCTCGTCGGCCTCCGCGTAGCCGGTCACCACGTACATGCCCGGCAGCGCCTCCACCACCGGCCCGTGCGCGCGCAGCCGCTCGTACGTCGGGTACGGATCGATCCGCCCCTGCGGTGACATGAGCAGTGTGAGCGCCTCGGCAGCCTCCATGGCCGGCCTCCCCCGTCGATGCGTCGGAGGCTCCATCATCCCGATGGCGTCCACGATCGGCAGCCCCCCGGCCGGGGTGACGACGCCGATCCGGCCCGCTGCGGGCTCAGGCTCCAGTGGTCAGGACGCCCCTGCGGGCTCACATGCCGACGTCGGGCCCCGCCTTCGTGGGCTCAGACGCTGGCGCCCGGGTCCCCGGCGAGGACCGCGTCGCCGGCGAGCAGCGCGGGTTCCGGCAGCGGCAGCTGGATCTTGTGGGCCGCCTCCCAGTCGTACACCAGGCCGGGGCGCACCTGCGCGGCGAAGTAGTCGATGGCGCTCATCCCGCCCACCACCGGCTCGTCGACCTCCGCGACGAGCTGGGCGGGGACCATCGAGAAGCCGTTCTGCAGGGCGGCGCTGAGCCGGCGGTGCCCGTCGACGACGAAGAAGTACTCGCCGGTGAACCCGATCTTCAGCGGCTCCAGCCCCTCGTCGCCGGCCTCGGCCACGTCGCCGACGAACTCGGTGTCCCACAGCCCCCGCAGGGTGGCGATGTCCTCGGTCGGGTAGACCCGGGCCGGGTCCAGCAGCAGCAGCGGTGGGCCGTCGCGCAGCACCTCGGCGCCGAGCTTCCCCTCGTACGCGGCGATGATGTGCTCGATCACCTCGGCGGCGGAGGCCCGGGTGGTGTCACAGATCAGGTCGTAGTTGCGCAGCCGTGCCTTGTCCACCCCGTACCGGATGATGAACCGGCTGCGCTCGCTCTCACTGCGCTCGCGCAGCTTGGCGGTGGCCTCCTCCAGCGAGGCGTAGCTCTCCGCCGGGCCGGACGGACGGGCCAGCACCCGGCGGGCCGCCTCACCCGGCTCGGTGATCATGTGCACCTTGAGCGCGTCGGTGAAGAAGTGCCAGGCCAGCCGCGAGTCCATGACGAGGCGCTCGCCGGAGGCGGCGATGTCGCGCTGGAGTTGGTCGACGTAGCCGTCGACGGCCTGGTCAAGCTCGGCGTGCAGGTTGAGCTGCAGGGCGGTCATCTGCCGCTGCTGCGCCATCTCGCGGTAGAGGTCACCCACGCTGACCCGGCGCATGCCCAGCCGCTTGGCGATCTCGACCGACACGGTGCTCTTGCCGCTGCCGAGGTCGCCGTTGAAGACGATCGATTGTCCAACGGTCACGACTGGTCCACCCCTGATCACCGGCTCATTGAAGACATCATCGACCTCGCGCCCGACCGACGCGTTCCCGCCATCCTGCGAGGGCCCCAGCTCGGCGCGTCTGACGCCCCGTCGCGACCTGGAGCCGTCGTACGCCTTGGCATGACGGGCGATGCTACCACTCCGGCGCCACCGCTTTGCCGGACGCGGTGTGCGAGGACCATCGTCCCGGACCAGGTCCGGCGGCCTTCGACGCCGGCCGACACGGTCAGAACATGCTCAACGGATCGACCTGAAGGCGGACCGGATCGGCGGCCTTCCGGGCGGCGCGCACCCCGGCGGCCGAGTGCAGCGCCTCGGCCAGCGCGGCAGCCCGGGCCCGGGGTACCCGCACCAGCATCCGCTCCCGGCCCTCCTCGGCCGGCACCGGCCCGAGCACCTCGGCGTCGTCGGGCAGCCGGGCCGCGGCGAGCAGGTCGGCCACGGCCTCGGCCGGGCCGGTGACGCTGGCCATCCGCACCGCCGGCGGAAAGCCCAGCTCACGGCGCTCGGCCAGCTCACGGCCAGCGAACCAGCCGGCGTCCCAGCGCAGCAGCGCCTGCACCGGGGCGAGCGCGCCGTCGGCGACCACCACCACCCGGCCGGCCGGTGCCGGGCGGGCCAGTGCCGCGGCGGCCAGCCAGCGGCGCAGCGCCTCCTCCCCGGCACGCAGGTCGGCCCGGGTCAGCAGGGCCCACGAGTCGAGCAGCAGCACCGCGCCGTAGCCGCCCTCGGCGACCGGCTCGGCGCCCGGGGTGGCGACCACCAGGGCCGCCCCGCCGGGCACGTCGGTCAGCACCTCCTCCCGTCCCGAGGTGCGCACCGGCACACCGGGAAACGCCCGGCCCAGCTCCTCGGCGGTACGCCGGGCGCCGGTCACCGCGGCCCGCAGGCGCCGTCCGCCGCACTGCGGGCAGGCGTACGCGGCGGCCACCCGGGCGCACCAGCGGCAGGCCGGGGTGCCGCCGGCCGAGGGCAGCGCGAGCGGTCCGGCGCAGTGCGCGCAGCGGGCCGGGGTGCGACAGTCCGCGCAGGAGATCGAGGGCAGGTAGCCGCGCCGGGGCACCTGCACCAGCACCGGCAGGTCCGCCCGGACGGCGTCGCGGGCGGCCGTCCAGGCCAGGCTGGGCAGCCGGGCGGTGGCCGCCCCGGGATCGCGGGCCAGCTGCGGGTCGTCGCCGGTCGGCGCGATGGCCGGGATACGGGCCCGCACGGTCGCCCGGTCAGCGACCACCTCCCGGGCCCAACCGGTCTCCAGCAGCAGCTGCGCCTCGGCGGTACGGGCGTACCCGCCGACCAGCGCGCCGGCCTCGGCGAGCTGGGCGCGGGTGAGCAGCACGTCGCGGGCGTGCGGATAGGGCGCCCGGGGCTCGGAGAGCAGATCGTCCCCGTCGTCCCAGACGGCGACCAGACCGAGCCGGTCCACCGGGGCGAACATCGCCGCCCGGGTACCGATCACCACCGGCACCTCCCCGCGCCGGGCGGCGAGGAACGCCCGGTAGCGCCGGGCCGGACCGAGCGCGGCGGAGAGGCTGACGTGCCGACCCGGGCCGAGCACAGCGGTGAGCGCGGCGTCCAGCCGATCGAGGTCGCGGGCGTCAGCCACCACGACCACCGCGCCGCGTCCCCCGGCGACGGTCGCGGCGACCGCGTCGGCGTAGCGGGCGGCCCAGTCCTCGCCGGGCAGCGCCGACCAGACCGCGCGAGGTGCCCGGCCGTCGGTGAGCGCGCGCAGCAGGGCCGGCCCGGTCGGGTAGTCCCGCCACCCGCGCGGGTCGACCGCTCCCCCGACCCCGGCGGGCTCGACGGTCGCCGGGTCGACGGTCCCGGGCCGCACGGTCGCGGGCCGCACGGTCGCGGGCCGCACGGTCGCGGGCTCGACGGCCGCCGGGTCGATGGTCCCGGGCTGCACGGTCGCGGGGTCAGCGGTCGCCGGGTCGACGGTCCCGGGCTGCACGGTCGCGGGGTCAGCGGTCGCGGGCTGCACGTCCGCGGGGTCGGCGGGCGCGGCGGCGGCCCGGTCGGGGGCGGCTTCTGGCGGGGTGGACGCGCCGCCGCCACGGGGCTCCTTCTCGACCCGGGCGTGCCGGGGTGGCACGGCCAGCCGGAGCACGTCGGCGAGGCTGCCCGCGTACCGGTCGGCGACCGCCCGGGCCAGCCGGGCGATCTCGGGCGCCAGCACCGGCTCCGGCGAGACCACCTTCTCCAGGTAGGCGAGCCGACCGGTGTGCCCGGAGTCGTCGGCGCGGGCCAGCAGCCAGCCGTCGACGAGTTGCCCGGCGAAGCGCACCTTCACCCGGGTGCCGGGCACCGCCACGTCGTCCAGCTCGGCGGGCACCAGGTAGTCGAACGGCCGGTCCAGGTGCGCCAGCGGAACATCCACGCAGACGCGAGCGACCGGCGACCCATCCGCGGGTCGCCGGTCGCTGCGCCTGGTGGCGGTCAGGCTCCCGCGGCCGACTTGAGGTCGGCGGCCCGGTCGGTGCTCTCCCAGGTCAGGTCCGGCAGCTCCCGGCCGAAGTGGCCGTACGCGGCGGTCTGCTGGTAGATCGGGCGGAGCAGGTTGAGGTCCCGGATGATCGCGGCCGGGCGCAGGTCGAACACCTCGTTGACGGCCTTCTCGATCGAGGCGACCGGCACGGTCTCGGTGCCGAACGTCTCGATGAACAGGCTCACCGGGTGGGCCTTGCCGATGGCGTACGCGACCTGGGCCTCGCACCGCTCGGCCAGGCCGGCGGCGACCACGTTCTTGGCCACCCAGCGCATCGCGTACGCGGCCGACCGGTCCACCTTGGACGGGTCCTTGCCGGAGAACGCGCCGCCACCGTGCCGGGCGTACCCGCCGTAGGTGTCGACGATGATCTTGCGGCCGGTCAGGCCGGCGTCACCCATCGGCCCGCCGATCTCGAACCGGCCGGTCGGGTTGACCAGCAGCCGGTAGCCGTCGGTGTCCAGACCGAGGCTCTCCAGCTCCGGGGCGATGACGTGGTCGCGCACGTCCGGGGTGAGCAGCGACTCCAACGAGATGTCCGCGGCGTGCTGGCTGGACACGACCACGGTGTTCAGCCGGACCGGGCGCAGCCCCTCGTACTCGATGGTCACCTGGGTCTTGCCGTCGGGCCGCAGGTACGGGATGGTCCCGTCCTTGCGCACCGCGGCCAGTCGGCGGGCCAGCCGGTGCGCCAGCGCGATCGGCAGCGGCATCAGCTCGGGCGTCTCGGAGCAGGCGAAGCCGAACATCATGCCCTGGTCCCCGGCGCCCTGCGCGTCCAGCGCGCTCTCCGACGCCCCGGTACGCAGCTCGAAGGCGTTGTCCACGCCCTGCGCGATGTCCTCGGACTGCGCGCCGATGGAGACGCTGACCCCGCAGGACGCGCCGTCGAACCCCTTCTTCGAGGAGTCGTAGCCGATGTCGAGGATGGTCCGGCGCACGATGGTGGGGATGTCGGCGTAGGCCTTGGTGGTCACCTCACCGGCGATGTGGACCTGGCCGGTGGTGATCATGGTCTCGACCGCCACCCGGCTGTGCGGGTCTTCGGTGAGTAGCGCGTCGAGGATGCCATCGCTGATCTGGTCGGCGATCTTGTCCGGGTGGCCTTCCGTGACCGATTCGGACGTAAAGAGGCGGCGTGTCACGGCACTCCTAAGCGTGTGAAGTCATTCCGCGGCAGTGTAGTCACCACTGCGGCGGGTGTCGGGGTCGGTCGCGCCTTGTTCCACCCGTCAGGAGCGGCCGGGCAGCCGCGCCACGACGAGATCCCATACGATGTCGGCCACGTCCTCCTTGGCCTGCTCGGGCAGTCGGCTGACCGAGCCGTCCGCGCCGATCACCGTCACCGTGTTGGTGTCGGCGCCGAAGACCTTGTCCGGCCCTACCTCGTTGACCACGATCAGGTCGGCCCGCTTCCGGGCGAGTTTCGCCCGTCCGTTGGCCTCGGCCTCGCCGGTCTCGGCGGCGAACACCACCAGCAGCTGCTCCGGTCGTTTGCGCTGGCCGAGCTCCGCCGCGATGTCCGGGTTCGTGACGAGCTCGATGGTGGGTGCGACGCCATCGTCCGACTTCTTGATTTTGCCAGCCGCGTACGTCGCCGGCCGGAAATCGGCCGGAGCCGCCGCCATCACCACCGCGTCGGCCTCGACGGCGGCCTTCAGCGTGGCCTCCCGCAACTCGGCGGTGGTGCCCACCCGGACCAGGTCGACCCCGGCGGGGTCGGTGAGGGAGACGTTCGCCGCGATCAGAGTGACCCGGGCGCCCCGGGCGACCGCCGCCCGGGCGAAGGCGTAGCCCTGCTTGCCGGAGGAGCGGTTGCCCAGGAAGCGGACCGGGTCCAGCGGCTCGCGGGTGCCCCCCGCGGTGACCACCACCCGGCGGCCGACCAGGTCAGCGGGGGCGTGCCCGCCCCGGGCGAGGACCCGACGGGCGACCGCGAAGATCTCCGCCGGGTCGGGCAGGCGGCCCTTGCCGGTGTCGACGCCGGTGAGTCGGCCGACGGCCGGCTCGATGACCCGGACACCCCGGGCGCGCAGGGTGGCGACGTTGGCCACGGTGGCCGGGTGCTCCCACATCTCGGTGTGCATGGCCGGGGCCAGCACCACCGGGCAGCGCGCGGTCAGCAGCGTGTTGGTCAGCAGGTCGTCGGCGAGCCCGTGGGCGGCCTTGGCGAGCAGGTCGGCGGTGGTCGGCGCGACCACCACCAGGTCGGCCTGCTGGCCGAGCCGGACGTGCGGCACCTCGTGCACGTCGGACCAGACGTCGTCGGCGACCGGTTGGCCGGAGAGCGCCGCCCAGGTCGGCGCTCCGACGAACCGGAGCGCCGACGCGGTCGGCACGACACGAACCCGGTGGCCCGATTCGGTGAAGAGCCGCAGCAGCTCACAGGCCTTGTAGGCGGCGATGCCGCCGCCGACCCCGAGGACGATCCCGGCGGACATCGACGTGTGCGGGCTTACGGCTGGTCGGTCGGCTCGGCGGTGAGCAGGCCCCCGTTGATCTCGCGCATGGCGATGGAGAGGGGCTTCTCCTGCGGGGTGGTCTCGACGAGCGGGCCGACGTACTCCAGGAGGCCCTCACCGAGCTGGCTGTAGTAGGCGTTCACCTGGCGCGCGCGCTTGGCGGCGAAGATGACCAGCGCGTACTTCGACGTCGTCTTCTCGAGGAGCTCGTCGATCGGCGGGTTGGTGATGCCTTCGGGGTTGGCGATGGATCCCACGAATTAACCTCTGCGTCTTTCGAGCCGCGCGGACGCGGTGCTGAGTCTCAACGGCGGTCGGCCGTCAGCCACGCACGCGTGACCAGGCCGGATCCGGATAAGAAGAACCGAGTAAGCCTACCAGCTCGTCGACCGCCCGATCGGTGCGGTCGTGGGCCACGGTGTGGTCGAAGGCCGCCGCCACAGCGGGGTCGGGGCGGTGCCCGGGCGGGCTCAGCAGCACCAGCCGGGCGTTGGGTAGCCGCGCCCGGACCAACTGGGCGCCCGCCAGGTCCAGCGGGAGCAACACCGGCTGCCCGGCGTCGAGCCGGGCGCGCAGCGGCAGGTACGGGGTGCCGCGGCGGTGCGGGCCCATCCGGGACCACTCCAGCAGCTCGCCGACGGCCACCCGGCGGTCGAACTCGGCGGGGGCGAGGAAGACCCGGTCGACCCCGTCCACCTCCGTCTCCCGGCGCGGCCGGGTGGTGGCCGGCACCGGGATCCACACGGACGGAGAACGCGCCCGGACAAGCTCGACGACACTCTCCGTGCCCGAACCCGAAGGTCCAGACAGGACAGTGAGCCGAGCCGCCGGGCGCGCCTCGTCATCCGTGCTCACTGCTTGTTTCTACACGCTGCCAGGTTCAGTTGGCGGCGAACTCTCCAAGCAGTGCCTTGCGCTGCTGCTCGCCGAGGCCGCGCAGGCGACGGCTGTCGGCGATCTTGAGCTTCTCCATGATCTGGGTCGCCCGGATCTTGCCGATGCCCGGCATTGCCTGCAGGACGGCCGAAACCTTGAGCTTGCCCACGACGTCGTCGCCTTCGGCGCGCTCGAGGACGGCACCGAGGGTGGTCTTGCCCTGCTTGAGCTGCTCCTTCAGCTCGGCACGGGCCTTGCGGATCTCCGCGGCCTTCTCGAGCGCGGCAGCGCGCTGTTCGGGGGTCAGTGACGGGAGCGGCACCAGTTCTCCTCAGGTCCCTATCGCGGCGGGCGGGGCGCACCGCCGCATCTGTGAAACGTGGTGTCGCTGTGAACCAAGGGGTCCGTGGTTCCCAGCGCGGGGAAAACTAGCGGTCAACGGAGCTTTCGGCAACGTGGACGCGCAGTGATCATCGCAGAGTGACCGAGCCGTCAGTCAGTCACGGGCAGCCAGAACGGCCCGGCACTCGGCCAGCACCCGGTCCGCGGCGGCCCGCAGGGCGACGGCGTCGGGGCCCGCCGAGAGCACCTCACGGGAGTACGAGGGCAGCACGTTTGCCAGGCTCGGACCGAAGACGGTGCGCAGATCCGCCGCGCCGGCACCCTGCGCGCCGAGCCCCGGGGCGAGCAGCGGACCCCCCACGCCGGAAAGGTCGTGACCGGTGTCTCCGATGGTCGCGCCGACCACCAGACCGAAGCTGCCGAGTGGGGTCGCACCCCTGTTGAGCTGGGAAATCTCGTCGATCACGGTCTGCGCGACGGTGCGTCCGTCGGCCGTGCGGGCCTGCTGCACGGCGGCGCCCTCGGGGTTGGAGGTGAGGGCCAGCACGAAGACCCCGCCGCCGTGCTCGGCGGCCAGCTCGAACATCGGCGCCAGCGAACCCACCCCCAGGTAGGGGCTCGCGGTGACCGCGTCGACATACAGCGGGCTGGATGGATCGAGGTACGCGGCGGCGTACGCGCTGACCGTCGAGCCGATGTCGCCGCGCTTGACGTCCAGCAGAACGAGCGAGCCGGCATCCCGTAACTGTCGGATAGTTGACTCAAGAATCGCCACTCCGCGGGATCCGAATCGCTCGAAAAAGGCCGACTGAGGCTTGACCACCGCAACCCGGTCACCGAGCGCGTCCGCGACGGTCCGGGCGAACCGGTCAAGCCCTTGAAGGTCGTCGGCGAGCCCCCAGCGGGCCAGCAGACCGGGATGCGGGTCGATGCCGACACACAGCGGCCCCCGCTCGGTGACGGCACGGTGCAACCGGGTGCCGAAGCTCTCCATCCGGTACTTCCCCTCTCCTCGTCCGGACGGCTGCCCCGCCCGGCGTACCCCTGAGCCGTTGGTCAGGGTGGCTCAGCCGGCCGCCACGGCCGCCGCCACCCCGGCTGCGATCCGGGCCAGGTCGGCGTCGTCGGTGACGTACGGCGGCATCGTGTAGATCAGGTCGCGGAACGGCCGCAGCCAGACCCCCTGGTCGGCCGCCGCCACGGTGGCCGCGCCGAGGTCGACCTCGTGGTCGAGCTGGACCACCCCGATCGCGCCGAGCACCCGCACGTCGGTCACGCCCGGCGCGCCGCGCAGCGGCTCCAGCCCGGCGCGGAGGCCGCCGCCGACCCTTTCCACCTGCGCCGCCCAGTCCCCGGCCCGCAGCAGCCCGATGGAGGCGTTGGCGGCCGCGCAGGCCAACGGGTTGCCCATGAAGGTGGGTCCGTGCGCCAGCACGCCCGCGGCGGAGATGGCCCGGGCGACCCGCGGGGTGCAGAGCGTCGCCGCCAGGGTCAGGTAGCCGCCGGTGAGCGCCTTGCCCACGCACATCACGTCCGGGGTCACCCCGGCGTGCTCGGCGGCGAACATCGTCCCGGTACGGCCGAAGCCGGTGGCGATCTCGTCGAAGATCAGCAGCACTCCGTGCGCGCGGGTCACCTCGCGCAGCACGCGCAGGTACCCCGGATGGTGGAAGCGCATCCCGCCGGCACCCTGCACCACTGGCTCGACGATCACCGCGGCCAGTTCGTCGGCGTGCCGCTCGACCGCGTCCACCAGCTCCGCCACGTACGCCTCGTCGGGCGGGTCGCCGAAGCCGCCCGGCGGGACCGGGGCGAAGACCTGCCGGGGCAGTACGTCGCCCCAGAGGTGGTGCATCCCGCCCTCCGGGTCGCAGACGCTCATGGGGTGGAACGTGTCGCCGTGGTAGCCGCCCCGCCAGGTGGCCAGCCGGCGCCGCTGCGGTTGGCCGACGGCCCGCTGGTACTGCAGGCACATCTTCACCGCCACCTCGACGCTGACCGAGCCGGAGTCGGCCAGGAACACGTGCTCCAGGCCGTCCGGGCTCAGCTCGACCAGGGTCCGGGCGAGCTGGACCGCGGGTTCGTGGGTGAGCCCGCCGAACATCACGTGGCTCATCCGGCCGAGCTGGTCGGTCACCGCCGCGTCCAACGCCGGGTGCCGGTAGCCGTGGATCGCCGCCCACCAGGACGACATCCCGTCCACCAGCTCCCGCCCGTCGGCCAGCCGCAGCCGTACCCCCTCGGCGCTCTGCACCACGTACGGCGGGTTCGCCGACGGCAGCGCGGTGTACGGATGCCAGACGTGCGCCCGGTCGGCGGTCAGGATCTCCTCGGGCGTCACGCGCGTTCCTTCCAGTCCTGGGCGGGCAGGGCAGCCGTACGCCCCACGCCGGGTCCGGTCACCGCCCGGCGACCGCGTCCGGCGCCGGGGACGCGGCCGTCGCGCGGGCGACGGCACGGACCAGGGCGGGGCCCCGGTAGATGAAGCCGGTGTAGAGCTGCACCAGGGCGGCGCCGGCGTCGAACATCCGCGCCGCGTCGTCCGGGTCCAGCACTCCGCCGACCCCGATGATCGGCAGCCGGCCACCGGTCTCCCGGTGCACGAAGGAGACCACCTCCCGGGCCCGGCCGGTGAGCGGCCGGCCGGACAGGCCGCCGGCCTGCGCGCCACGCTCGGCGTCCACCGGGGCGAGCCCGTCCCGGGCCAGGGTGGTGTTGGTGGCGATCACCCCGGCCGCGCCCCGGGCCAGGCAGACCTCCAACAGCTCGGCGATCGCCGCCTCGGTCAGATCAGGGGCGATCTTGACCAACACCGGCTTCTCCCCGACCAGCGCGACGAGCAGCGCGTCCAGGTGTGCCC
Organism: Micromonospora sp. NPDC005173; assembly: GCF_040608515.1. Classification (NCBI taxonomy): domain Bacteria; kingdom Bacillati; phylum Actinomycetota; class Actinomycetes; order Micromonosporales; family Micromonosporaceae; genus Micromonospora; species Micromonospora sp. NPDC005173. The sequence goes on along the minus strand of NZ_JBEXIK010000010.1, from coordinate 113,566 downwards.
GATCCTGCAACGAGCGCAGCCCGGGGGTGTTCGGTGAGGAGACGTTCACCGCGAAGTAGTCGCCGTGCCCGCGCAGCGCCCGGTACGAGGCGAGGTAGTCCTCGACCGCCTCGTCCAGCGGGGTCACCTTGGACTTGCCCAACGAGATGCCCAGCGGCACGCCGATCGGCCGCGGCAGCGCGGTCAGCCGGGCGGCCAGTGCGGCGGCGCCGGCGTTGTTGAAGCCCATCCGGTTGACCACGGCCTCGCTGGCCGGCAGCCGGAACAGCCGCGGCCGGGGGTTGCCCGGCTGTGCCCGCGCGGTGACCGTGCCGACCTCGACGAAGCCGAAGCCGAGCGCCGGCCAGGCCGGCAGCGCGGCCCCGTCCTTGTCCATCCCAGCGGCCAGCCCGACCGGGTTGGGGAACCGCACGCCGAACACCGTGCGCGGTGCCTGGACCGCGTACCGTGCCCGCAGCGCCGCCAACGCCATCGGCCGCCGGGACAGCACGGCCAGCCGCCGCAACGTCCACTCGTGCGCCGCCTCCGCGTCCCCACCGCCAACCCGGAACAACTGCGGCCGCACCACCCGCTCGAACACGGTCACTGGGCGGCTCGAAGGGTGGCGTGCAGGTCCTGCAGGGGGCGGACCTGCATGTCGCCGCGGATCCGCGCCTCGATGCCCATCACGGCCGCGGCGGCGCCGGGGACCGTGGTGATGCAGGGGATGTCCGCGGTGACCGCGGCACTGCGGATCTCGTACCCGTCCGAGCGGGCGCTGGCGCCCGAGCCCTGGGGCGTGTTGATCACCAGCGCCACGTGGCCGCCGAGGATCAGCGACACCGCGTCGTCGCCCTCGCCGGCCTGGTAGTGCTTGCGGATCTGCTCGCAGGCGATGCCGTGCCGACGCAGCACCTCGGCGGTGCCGGTGGTCGCCACGATCTCGAAGCCCAGATCGGCCAGGCGCTTGATCGGGAAGATCATGCCACGCTTGTCCCGGTTGGCCACCGAGACGAAGATCTTCCCGGCGGTCGGCAGCGAGCCGTACGCGGCCGACTGGCTCTTGGCGAAGGCGTGCCCGAAGTTGGTGTCGATCCCCATCACCTCGCCGGTCGACTTCATCTCCGGCCCGAGCAGCGAGTCGATCCCCTTGCCGGAACGGGTACGGAAGCGCTTGAACGGCAGCACCGCCTCCTTGACCGCGATCGGCGCGTCGGCGGGCATCGTGCCGCCGTCCCCGGTCGCCGGGAGCAGACCCTCGGCGCGCAACTCGGCGATGCTGGCGCCGAGCGCGATCCGGGCCGCCGCCTTGGCCAGTGGCACCGCGGTCGCCTTGGAGACGAACGGAACGGTCCGCGACGCGCGCGGGTTGGCCTCCAGCACGTAGAGCACGTCGTCCTTGAGCGCGTACTGCACGTTGAGCAGGCCGCGGACGCCGACGCCACGGGCGATCGCCTCGGTGTAGCGGCGAACCTCGGCCAGGTGCGAGCCCGCGAGGGTGATCGGCGGCAGCGCGCAGGACGAGTCGCCGGAGTGGATGCCGGCCTCCTCGATGTGCTCCATCACCCCGCCGATGTAGACCTCGCCGTCGGCGTCGCAGAGCGCGTCCACGTCGATCTCGATGGCGTCGTCCAGGAACCGGTCCACCAGCACGGGGTGGTCCGGGGAGATGTCGGTGGCCCGGCCGATGTAGTCGCGCAGCGTCGGGTCGTCGTAGACGATCTCCATCCCCCGCCCGCCCAGCACGTAGGACGGCCGGACCAGCACCGGGTAGCCGATCTCGTCGGCGATCGCCTTGGCCTCGTCGTAGGAGGTGGCCATGCCGTGCGCCGGTGCGCGCAGCCCGGCCCGGGCGAGCACCGCGCCGAACGCGCCGCGCTCCTCGGCGAGGTGGATCGACTCCGGGGAGGTGCCGACCACCGGTACTCCGGCGTTCTTGAGCCGCTGCGCCAGCCCCAGCGGCGTCTGCCCGCCCAGCTGCACGACCACCCCGACCACGCCCGGCCCGCCGGCCGCCCGGCCGGAGGACTCCTCGGCGTGCCAGACCTCCAGCACGTCCTCGAAGGTCAGCGGCTCGAAGTAGAGCCGGTCGGCGGTGTCGTAGTCGGTGGAGACGGTCTCCGGGTTGCAGTTGACCATGACGGTCTCGAAGCCGGCCGCCCGCAGCGCCTGCACCGCGTGCACGCACGAGTAGTCGAACTCGATGCCCTGCCCGATCCGGTTCGGGCCGGACCCCAGGATCAGCACCTTCGGCCGGTCCGACGGCACGACCTCGGTCTCCGAGTCGTAGCTGGAGTAGTGGTACGGCGTGGTCGCCTCGAACTCGGCGGCGCAGGTGTCCACGGTCTTGTAGACCGGGCGCACGTCGAGGCGGTGCCGCAGGGTCCGTACGCCGTCCTCGGCGGCCAGCTCCGGCCGCAGCGCGGCGAGCTGCCGGTCGGACAGGCCGGCCCGCTTGGCCCGGCGCAGCAGCTCGGCGTCGAGCACCGGCGCGTCCACGATCTCGGCGCGCAGCTCGACCAACGCGGCGACCTGGTCCAGGAACCACGGGTCGATCCCGCCGGAGGCGGCGGTGACCTCGGCGATCGACGCGCCCAGGCGCAGCGCCCGCTCGACGGTGTACAGCCGGCCGTCGTGCGGGATCCGCAGCGCGGCGAGGGTGTTCTCCGTCGTCGCGTCGGCCGGGTCCGGCACCGTCCAGAAGCCCGCTTCCTTCGTCTCCATCGAGCGCATCGCCTTGTTCAGCGCCTCGGTGAAGTTGCGCCCGAGGCTCATGGCCTCGCCCACCGACTTCATCGTGGTGGTCAGCTCCGGGTCGGCGCCGGGGAACTTCTCGAACGCGAACCGCGGGATCTTCACCACCACGTAGTCCAGGGTCGGCTCGAAGGCCGCCGGGGTCTTCAACGTGATGTCGTTGGGGATCTCGTCGAGGGTGTAGCCGATGGCCAGCTTGGCGGCGATCTTGGCGATCGGGAAGCCGGTCGCCTTGGAGGCCAGCGCCGAGGAGCGGGACACCCGAGGGTTCATCTCGATCACGACGATCCGGCCGTCGGCCGGGTTGACCGCGAACTGGATGTTGCAGCCGCCGGTGTCCACACCGACCTCGCGCAGCACCGCGATACCCAGGTCACGCAGGTGCTGGTACTCCCGGTCGGTGAGCGTCATGGCCGGGGCCACGGTGACGCTGTCGCCGGTGTGCACGCCCATCGGGTCGACGTTCTCGATCGAGCAGACCACCACCACGTTGTCGTGCCGGTCGCGCATCAGCTCCAGCTCGTACTCCTTCCAGCCGAGCACGCTCTCCTCGATGAGCACCTCGTGCACCGGGCTGGCGGAGAGACCGTCGCCGGCGATGCGGGCCAGGTCCTCCGGGGTGTGCGCCATGCCGGAGCCCAGGCCACCCATGGTGAACGACGGCCGGATCACCACCGGCAGGCCCAACTCGGCGACGGTCGCCTCGACCTCGTCCATCGAGTGGCAGACCCGCGAGCGGGGCACCAGCGCGGCCGGGTCCTCGATGCCGAGACGGACCCCGGCCTTGGCCACGATCTCCTTGAACAGCTGGCGGTCCTCGCCCCGGTTGATCGCGTCGATGTTCGCGCCGATCAGCTCCACGCCGTACTTCTCCAGCACGCCGGCCTCGTGCAGGGCGACCGCGGTGTTCAGCGCGGTCTGCCCGCCGAGGGTGGCCAGGATCGCGTCCGGCCGCTCCTTGGCGATGACCAGCTCCACGAACTCCGGGGTGATCGGCTCGACGTAGGTCGCGTCGGCGAACTCCGGGTCGGTCATGATCGTCGCCGGGTTGGAGTTGACCAGGCTGACCCGGATCCCCTCGCTGCGCAGCACCCGGCAGGCCTGGGTGCCGGAGTAGTCGAACTCGCAGGCCTGCCCGATCACGATCGGCCCGGAGCCGATCACCAGGATGTGCTTGAGATCGGTCCGCTTAGGCATTGCTGCGCCCCTCACTGTGCTGCGAGTCGAGGCCGCGGCCTTCGATCAGCTCGGCGAAACGGTCGAAGAGGTAGTCCGCGTCGTGCGGGCCGGCCGCCGCCTCCGGGTGGTACTGAACGGTGAAGGCGGGCACGTCCACGGCTCGCAGCCCCTCGACCACGTTGTCATTGAGGCAGACGTGGCTGACCCGAACTCCGCCGAAATCGGTGTCGATCACCTGGTCGGGGACCACCGCGCCCTGCCCCGCGCCAGGCACCTGGACGGCGAAGCCGTGGTTGTGGCTGGTCACCTCCACCTTGCCGGTGGCCCGGTCGAGCACCGGCTGGTTGATCCCCCGGTGGCCGTAGCCCAGCTTGTAGGTGCCGAAGCCGAGCGCCCGGCCGAGGATCTGGCTGCCGAAGCAGATGCCGAACAGCGGCACCCGCCGGACGAGCGCCTCCCGGGCCAGCGCCACCGGGCCGTCGGCGGTGGCCGGGTCGCCGGGGCCGGGCGACAGGAAGATCGCGTCGGCGCCGGTGGCGAGCAGCTCCTCGATGCTCGACCCGGCCGGCAACACGTGGGTGGTCACCCCACGCGCGGCGAGCCGGCGCGGCACGTTGCGCTTGATGCCCAGGTCCAGCGCCGCCACGGTGAACCGGTGCTCCCCGACCGCCTCGACGACGTACGGCTCGGCGGTGGTCACCTCGGCGGAGAGGTTCGCGCCGACCATCTGCGGCGACTGGCGAACCCGGGCCAGCAGGCCGCGCGGGTCGTCGTCGACGCTGGAGATGCCCACCCGCATGGCGCCCCGCTCCCGCAGGTGCCGGGTCAGCGCCCGGGTGTCCACTCCGCTGATGCCCACCACACCCTCGGTGGCGAGCCGGTCCTCAAGACTGCCGGTGGCCCGCCAGTTCGAACCGATCCGGGCCGGGTCGCGCACCACGTACCCAGCCACCCAGATCCGGCTGGACTCGTCGTCCTCACCGTTGACCCCGGTGTTGCCGATGTGCGGGGCGGTCTGCACCACCACCTGCCGGTGGTAGGACGGGTCGGTGAGGGTCTCCTGGTAGCCGGTCATGCCGGTGTTGAAGACCGCCTCGCCGAAGGTCTCCCCGACACTGCCGTACGCCTCGCCGTGGAACGTACGCCCGTCCTCGAGTACGAGGATCGCGGAACGTCTGCGGGTCACTTGATTGCCTTTCCGTCCAGGACCGTCGGCTCGCCACGCAGGAAGGTCGCCACGATGCGACCCGGCAGCGTCATGCGGGCGTACGGGGTGTTGCGACTGCGACTGGCCAGCTCCGCCGGGTCGATGGTGCGGCGGGCGGCCGGGTCGACCAGGGTCAGGTTGGCCGGCACACCGGGTGCCGGGTCGACACCGTGGCCGGCCAGCCCGGCGATCCGGGCCGGGGTCCGCGACATCCGCTCGGCGATCAGGTCCCACTCGGGGCCGAGCACGTCCAGCGCGATGGAGAGGGCCGTCTCCAGGCCGAGCATCCCCGGCCGGGCGTACGCCCACTCGCACTCCTTGTCCTCCACGGCGTGCGGGGCGTGGTCGGTGGCGATCACGTCGAGCACCCCGTCGGCGAGCGCGGCGCGCAGCGCGGCGATGTCCGCGGCGGTGCGCAGCGGCGGGTTGACCTTGAAGACCGGGTCGTAGCTCTCCGCCCGCTCGTCGGTGAGCAGCAGGTGGTGCGGGGTGACCTCGGCGGTGACCCGTACGCCGCGCGCCTTGGCCTGGCGCAGCACCTCGACGCTGCCGGCGGTGGAGACGTGGCAGACGTGCAGCCGGCTGCCCACGTGCTCGGCGAGCAGCACGTCCCGGGCGATGATCGCCTCCTCGGCGACCGCCGGCCAGCCGATCAGCCCGAGTCGGGTGGAGACCTCACCCTCGTGCATCTGGGCGCCCTCGGTGAGCCGGGGCTCCTCGGCGTGCTGGGCGATGATCCCGTCGAACGCCTTGACGTACTCCAGGGCCCGGCGCATCAGCTTCGGGTCGGCGACGCAGTGCCCGTCGTCGGAGAAGATCCGCACCCGGGCCGCGGAGTCTGCCATCGCGCCCAGCTCGGCCAGGCGCTCGCCGGCCAGCCCGACGGTGACCGCGCCGATCGGCTGCACGTCGACCAGCCCGGCCTCCCGGCCGAGCCGCCAGACCTGCTCGACCACGCCGGCAGTGTCCGCGACCGGGGAGGTGTTGGCCATCGCGCAGACCGCGGTGTAGCCGCCCAGCGCGGCCGCGCGGGAGCCGGACTCGACGGTCTCGGCGTCCTCCCGACCGGGCTCGCGCAGGTGGGTGTGCAGGTCGACCAGGCCGGGCAGGGCGACCAGGCCGGTGCCGTCGAGCACCGTGGCGTCCGGTGCGGACAGCCCCGGGCCGACCTCGGCGACCACGCCGTCGCGGATCAGCAGGTCGGTCGGTGCGGAGCCGACGACACTCACGCTGGTGATCAGGTACGCGGTCACCGGTTGTTCCCTCCGAGCAGCAGGTACAGGACGGCCATCCGCACGGAGACCCCGTTGGTGACCTGTTCGACGATGGTGGAGCGGGGAGAGTCGGCCACCTCGGGAGTGATCTCCATCCCCCGGTTCATCGGGCCGGGGTGCATGACGATCGCGTGCTCGGGCAGCCGGCGCATCCGCGGCCCGTCCAGGCCGTAGCGGCGGGCGTACTCGCGGGCGGAGGGGAAGTAGGAGTCGTTCATCCGCTCCCGCTGCACCCGCAGCATCATCACCACGTCGACGTTGGGCAGCACGGAGTCGAGGTCGTAGGAGACGTCGGTGCCGGGGGCGAGCGCCGCGGAGATGTCCACCGGGATGAGGGTGGGCGGGCCGACCAGGGTGACCTTGGCGCCGAGGGTGGAGAGCAGCAGCACGTTCGAGCGGGCCACCCGGGAGTGCAGCACGTCCCCGACGACCGCGACCGACAGACCGGCCAGCCGGCCCAGCCGGGCCCGCATGGTGTACGCGTCCAGCAGCGCCTGGGTGGGGTGCTCGTGGGTGCCGTCGCCGGCGTTGACCACCGACCCGTCCACCCAGTTGGCCAGCCGGTGCGGCGCACCGGAGGCAGGGTGCCGGACGACCACCGCGTCGGCGCCCATGGCCTGCAGAGTCAGCGCGGTGTCCTTCAGGCTCTCGCCCTTGGTGACGCTGGACCCCTTCGCGGAAAAGTTGATCACGTCAGCGCTGAGCCGCTTCGCCGCCGCCTCGAAGGAGATCCGGGTGCGGGTGGAGTCCTCGTAGAAGAGGTTCACCACGGTCCGGCCGCGCAGCGCGGGCAGCTTCTTGATCTCCCGGCCGGCGACCGTGGCCATCTCGGCGGCGGTGTCCAGGATCTCGGTGGCGGTGTCGGCGTCCAGGTCCGCACCGGAGAGCAGGTGCCTGATCATGACGTGGTCCCCCCGTACAGCTTGACCTCGTCGGCTCCGTCGGTCTCGGCGAGCGTGACCCTGACGCTCTCGACGAGCGAGGTCGGGATGTTCTTGCCGACGTAGTCGGCCCGGATCGGCAGCTCCCGGTGGCCGCGGTCGACCAGGACGGCGAGCTGCACGGACGCCGGGCGGCCCACGTCGTTGAGCGCGTCGAGCGCGGCCCGGACGGTGCGGCCGGAGAAGAGCACGTCGTCGACGAGGATGACCCGCTTGCCGTCGATGCCACCGGCCGGCAGCTCCGTCGGGCCGACCGCGCGGGTGGCGTGCCGGCGCAGGTCGTCGCGGTAGAGCGTGATGTCGAGCACACCGACCGGGACGGCGACGTCCTCGAAGGTGCTGATCCGGGCGGCGAGCCGCCGAGCGAGCGGGGCACCCCGGGTGGGAATCCCGAGCAGCACCGTGTCGGCGGCGCCCTGGGTCTTCTCCAGGATCTGGTGGGCGATGCGGTCGACCACGCGTTGCACGTCGGCGCTGGCGAGGATCACCTTCACCGAGGGTTGTCGCGGTGGTGACGAGCGGGCAGCCGGTGGGTATGCCACGGCGGACCTCCTTCCCCGCCTCACTGGACGGGTCGTTAAAGGATGTCGGGCACCTCCGGCCGGTCCGCGGACGGACCTGGGCCGGGGCTTCACGCCACGTTACCAGTGGTCACCGGGCCGATGGACGGCGGCCGCTGAGCATCGGATCAGGCCCGGCGAATGGGGATAACTCCCCCGGTGCTCCCCAACGGTAAGGTCACGACCACTTGACCAGGTGTCGCAATCCCCGTACCGTCACGCTCCGTAGCGATCGACGGGAGAACCCCGAGCAGCACTGGGAGTGTCCGAATGCCCTCTGAATACGCCAAGTCGCTGGGCGCCCGCCTGCGCTCCATCCGCCAGCAGCAGGGTCTCTCCCTGCAGGGCGTGGAAGAGAAGTCGAACGGGCGGTGGAAGGCCGTGGTGGTCGGCTCGTACGAGCGCGGCGACCGGGCCGTGACGGTGTCCCGCCTGGCCGAGCTGGCTGAGTTCTACCGCGTCCCCGTCTCGGAGCTGCTGCCCGACGGCAGTGGTGTCCGTCACGAGCCCACCAGCAAGATCGTCCTGGACCTGGAGCGGCTCTACGACGAGGCCTCCGAGGACCTGGCCTACGTCGCCCGCTACGCCCGCGCCATCCAGCAGCAGCGCGGCGACTACAACGGCCGGGTGCTCTCCATCCGCGCCGATGACCTGCGGGCGCTCGCGATCGTCTACGACGCCTCGCCGTCGGGTCTGATCGAGCGGCTCACCGAGCACGGTGTGCTGGTCGCCGACCCGCGGGCGTTCTTCGCGTCCTGAGCCGTCGATCCACAAGAAGGGCCCGTGCCATCCGGCACGGGCCCTTCTCGTGGTACGGGTGCTGAGCGGGTGCGCTCAGCGGGTGGCGTACTCGGCGATTCGGCCGAGGATGCCGTTGAGGAAGCGCGGCGAGTCGTCGGTGGACATCTGCCGGGCCAGCTCGACGGCCTCGCTGATCGCCACCGCGTCGTCGATCTCGTCGACGTAGAGCAGCTCGTAGACCGCGATCCGGGCGAGGTTGCGGTCGACCACCGGCATCCGCTCCAGCGTCCAACCCTCGGCGTAGCTGGCGATCAGCTCGTCGATCCGGTTCAGGTGCTCGGCGACCCCCTCGATCAGGCCCACCGCGTAGCCCAGGTGCTCCGGCCGGGGCTGCTCGATCCGCTGCAGGTAGCCGGCGAGCACCTCGACCGGGGGCCGGTCCCGAAGGTCAGCCTCGTAGAGGACGTCCAGCGCCCGCTTGCGCGCCTTGCGACGCGCGGGCATCTGCTGCTTGGGACCCTCAGCCATCAGGAGCGGCCGAGGTAACGGCCGTCGCGCGTGTCGACCTTGATCTTCTCGCCGGTGGTGATGAAGAGCGGCACCTGCACGGTCGCGCCGGTCTCGACGGTGGCCGGCTTGTTGCCGCCGGTCGACCGGTCACCCTGCAGACCCGGCTCGGTGTAGGTGACCTCCAGCACGACGCTGGTGGGCAGCTCGATGTAGAGCGGGACGCTCTCGTGCGTGGCGACGGTCGCCTCGGCCTCGGGGAGGAGGTAGTTGGCCGCCTCGCCGACGGTGCCCCCGGGAACGGTGATCTGGTCGAAGGTCTCCAGATCCATGAAGACGTAGTCCTCGCCGTCGGCGTACAGGTACTGCATCGTGCGCTTGTCCACGGTCGCGGTTTCGACCTTGGTGCCCGCGTTGAAGGTCTTGTCGACCACCTTCCCGGACAGCACGTTCTTCAGCGTGGTGCGCACGAACGCACCACCCTTACCGGGCTTGACGTGCTGGAACTCGACGACGGCCCAGAGCTCGCCGTCAAGGTTGAGTACCAGGCCGTTTTTGAGGTCGTTGGTGGAGGCCATTTCCTGCCTTGATCATCAATTGGCGGACAGACCCTACGAGTCTACTAGCTGCGTCGAATCGCCCGGCCCCCGCTCGGGACGGCCCCTCAGCGGGCGGCCAGATGGTGCAGGGCGAGGCGATAACCGTCAATGCCGAGCCCGCAGATCACCCCAGTGGCCACCGCGGACACCACCGAGTGCCGCCGGAAGTCCTCGCGGGCATGGATGTTGGAGATGTGCACCTCCACCAACGGCCCCCGCAGCATCGCGCAGGCGTCCCGCACCGCGTACGAGTAGTGCGACCAGGCGGCCGGGTTGAGCACCACCGCGGCGCCCTCGTCGGCGGCGGCGTGCAGCCAGCCGAGCAGCTCGTGCTCGGCGTCAGTCTGCCGGACCGTCACGTCGAGCCCCAACTCCTTGCCGGTGTGCTCGCAGAGCGCCACCAGGTCGGCGTAGCTGGCCGCGCCGTACACAGCAGGCTCGCGGGAGCCCAACCGGCGCAGGTTCGGCCCGTTGAGGACGTAGACCTTCACGCCGGGCCACCTTTCGTTCGCGACTGCGGGGCTCGCAAACCCGGCACACTCCTCGCGCTCACGCGACACCCACCTCCCGGTAGGCGGCCGCGAGCAACTCGTCGTCCGGACCCTCCAACATCGCCGGGCGGGCCAGCCCGTCCAGCACCACGAAGCGCAGCTGACTGCCCCGGGCCTTCTTGTCCACCCGCATCGCGGCCAGGAGCTGCGGCCAGGCGTCGGCCGGGTAGCTCACCGGCAGGCCGAGCGCGGCCAGGGCGCTCCGGTGCCGCTCGGCGGTCGGCGCGTCCAGCCGGCCGGCGAGCCGGGCCAGCGCGGCGGCGTACACCAGGCCGACGGCGACAGCGTGGCCGTGCCGCCAGCGGTAGCCCTCGACCCGCTCGATCGCGTGGGCCAGCGTGTGCCCGTAGTTGAGCACCTCCCGCAGGCCCGACTCACGCAGGTCGCCGGAGACCACGTCGGCCTTGACCCGGATCGCCCGCTCGATCAGCTCCCGGGCGACCGGCCCGCGCGGGTCGGTGGCCGCCGCCGGCTCACGCTCGACCAGGTCCAGAATCGCCGGGTCGGCGATGAAGCCGCACTTGACCACCTCGGCCAACCCGGCCGCCAGGTCGGTGGCGGGCAGGCTGTCCAGGGTGGCCAGGTCGGCCAGCACCCCGACGGGTGGGTGGAACGCGCCCACCAGGTTCTTGCCGGCGGCGGTGTTGATCCCGGTCTTGCCGCCCACCGCGGCGTCCACCATGCCCAGCAACGAGGTGGCCACCGGCACCCAACGCACGCCGCGCAGCCAGCAGGCCGCGACGAAGCCGGCCAGGTCGGTCACCGCGCCGCCGCCGACCCCGACCACCGCGTCGGTCCGGGTGAAACCGGCCGCACCGAGCCGGTCCCAGCACTCGGCGGCCACGTCGATCTGTTTGCCCGCCTCGGCGTCGGGCACCTCGATCGGCAGCGGCTCGACGCCGGCCGCGCGCAGCCGCTCGCCGATCGCGTCGGCCAGCGCCTTCAGCGGGGGCGCGTGCAGCACCGCCGCGCGGGTCGCGCCGGGCAGCAGCCCAGGCAGCGTGTCCAGCAGGTCTCGTCCGACCAGCACGTCGTACGGCCGCTCGCCGCCGACCGGGATCCGGGTCACCTCGTCCATCGCCGGCAGCCTAGTCCAGCGGAGGGCGCGGTGAGGGCAGCTGCCCACCTGCTGGCCGGGCGGCCCAGTCGGCCAGCAGGCGGGCATGCTCGGCCACCGCGGCGCGCAGCGCGTCCGGGTGCCGCACGGTGAACGGGCAGCCCAGCCCGGCGAGCAGCGCGGCCGCGCCGGGCAGGCTCTCCGCGCGGCCCCGCAGCAGCACCCCGTCGGTGGTGGCGGTCAGCTCGGCCACGCTGGGCGGGACGCGACGGCGGGCGGCGACCAGGTCGGTCTCCAGCAGCACCTCGATCTCGTGCGTGTACGGCACGCCGGCCAGCGACCGGGTCACCCGGGCCACCGGGTCGAAGCCGTCCGGCACGGTGAACGTCGCCGCGCCGGGCGTCACGGCGCCGATCCGGTCCAGCCGGAACGTGCGGATCTGCCCACGCCGGTGGTCGTGGCCGGTGACGTACCAGCGGCCGGCGTGGAAGACCAGCCCGTACGGGTCGAGCTCACGGTGCGACTGCTCGCCCCGCCAGGAGCGGTAGTCCAGCGCCACCCGCTGCCGGTGTCGGGCAGCCGCGGCCAGGGTGAGCAGGGTGCCCGACGTCGGCCCCCGCTGCGCCTCGGGGCGCCACAGGGTGAAGCCGAGGTGCTCCTGCACGGCGGCCAACCGGTCGGCGAGCGCCGCCGGCAGCACCCGCCGGATCTTCGCCAGCGCGGTGGCGGTGGCCGGCTGCTCGGTGCCCAGCCCGACCCGTTCGGCGACGACCAGGCCGAGCAGCACGGCCACCGCCTCGTCGTCGGTGAGCATCAGCGGCGGCAGCTTGAACCCGGGGTGCAGCCGGTAGCCGCCGTGGCGGCCCCGGTCGGCGGTGACCGGGATGCCCATCTCGACCAGGGTGGCCGCGTACCGGCGCACGGTGCGCTCGTCCACGCCGAGCCGGCCAGCCAGCTCGGCGGCGGTCGCCCGATGCCGCGTCTGCAGCAGTTCGAGCAGGGCCAGCACCCGAGCCGCAGGATGTGACACGGACCACTCCTCTAAACCGGGCGGATTCTGTCCGGTTGCAATCGTACGGTCGTGGCCACAACCGAGAGAAGGAGCGACAGATGGCGACGTTCGTGCTGGTACCGGGGTTCTGGTTGGGTGCCTGGGCATGGCGGGACGTGACCGGTGCGCTGCGCGCGCAGGGGCATGAGGTCTACCCGATGACGCTGACCGGGTTGGCCGAGCGGGCCCATCTCGCCGGGCCCGAGGTGAGCCTGGAGACGCACACCGTCGACATCGTCCGGTTGATCGAGGTCGAGGACCTGCGGGAGGTGCTGCTGGTCGGGCACTCCGGCGGTGGCATGCCGGTCGCTCAGGCGGCGGACCGCATCCCGGACCGGATCGCCCGGGTGGTCTACGTGGAGAGCGGGCCGCTGCCGGACGGCACGGCGCAGTTCGACACGGTGCCACCCGAGGAGCAGCAGGCGCTACGGGACGCCATCGGTGCTGGTCACCTGCTGCCGCCGCCGGCCTGGGATCCGGCGGCCGACCCGGCCAACCTGGCCGGGCTGGACGAGCCGACGCTGGCCCTGCTGCGCGCCCGGGCCACTGGGCAGCCGCTGCGGGCGGCGACCGACCCGGTGCGGCGCACCGGTGGTCGCCCGGTGCCGACCGCGCTGGTCGCCAGCACCTTCCCGCTGGCGGTGGTGGAGCAGATGATCGGACAGGGGCACCCGTTCTTCACCGGGCTGGCCGGTGGTCAGCTGTTCGAGCTGCCCACCGGGCACTGGCCGATGCTCAGCGAGCCCAAGGCCCTGGCCGACGTGCTCGACGCCATCGCCCGCAGCTGAGGCAGTGCCTGCCACCGGCCCGCCACACCCGACCATGAGGGGCGAAATGCGCCGGCCGGGGTGAAACGGCGGGCGGTGACAGGCCTGTGGGAGGGTGTGTCGGCGCGGTGATCGCGTCCATGGTGATGCCCGGCGGACAGTTGCGGGGCAGGGGTGAGGAGTTGGGCATGTCGACGGTGAAATGGGCTACCGGCGCGGCGATGTTGACGTGCGCCGGGGCGCTGGTGGCCTGCCAGGCCGAGCCGCCCGCAGACCCCGCCGCCTCCGCCGGGCCCTCCGCCTCGGCACCCGCGACGGCGACGGTGGCTGCACCGTCGCCGTCCACCCCGCCGCCGTCCACCTCGGCAGGTCCGACCGACGCCGTCCTGTCCGGTTCACGGGAGATCGCCATCGTCCGGGTGCAGTCATTCGAGTCCGGAGTGTCGCTCTACGGCCAGCTCGTCGAGGCCGACGACGACAGCGGCCGCCAACGGTTCGTCCCGACGCCGATCGGTGGCGACAGATACCTGATCAAGGCGTACGGCCAGCCCAACAGCCATCCCGCCAACGATGAGCCGTCCTGCTGGCAAGTGCGCAACCCTCGCACCACAGAGTCACTGACCGTCGAGGGGGCGGTCTGCGACACCGCCAACCCGGGTCAGCAGTTCACGATCACCGCCAGCGGCAAGGGTGCGTACGCGATCAGCAACGAGTCGGCGTACCTGCAGCACTCCGCCACCAGCGGCCTGATCCTCGAAGAGCTGGGCGACGCCCCGCTGCGGAGCACCTTCCGGTTCGTCGACAACGGCCCCGCCCGCCGTCCGGCCGGCGGCTGATCGGGTCAGCGGGGCAGCAGCGCGGCGATCTCGGCGACGATGTCCTCCGGGGCCCGACCGTCGGTGCGCACCGTCGCGGTGGCCACCTCGGTGTAGAGCGGCCGGCGCTGATCCATCAGATGCTTGAGGGTGGCCCGCGGGTTGATCGCCAGCAGCGGCCGACCGGCGCCGAGCCCGACCCGCTTGACCGCGTCGGGCAGCTCGACCGAGAGGTGCACCACCCGGTGCCCGACCAGGGCGGCGCGGTTCTCCTCGGCCAGCACCGCGCCCCCGCCGAGGGCGAGCACCCCGGTGCTGGCCGCCAGCGCCGCGGCCACCGCGGCCCGTTCGAGGGTACGGAAGTGCTCCTCGCCCTCGTCGATGAAGATCTCCGGGATGGGCTTGCCAGCCATCCGCTCGATGTCGGTGTCGGTGTCGCGGAACTCCACCCCGAGGGCCTCGGCGAGCACCCGCCCCACGGTGGTCTTGCCGCAGCCGGGCGCGCCGACCAGCACGATGACCGGCGCCATCAGCGGATGACCAGCGCGTCGAGGTAGCCGGTCAGGTTGCGGCGGATCTCGGCGACCGAGTCCCCGCCGAACTTCTCGGTGGCCGCCTCGGCCAGCACCAGCGCGACCATCGCCTCGGCGACCACCGCCGCGGCGGGCACCGCGCAGACGTCCGAGCGCTGGTTGATCGCGGTGGCCGGCTCGCCGGTGGTGACGTCCACGGTGGCCAGCGCCCGGTTCAGCGACGAGATCGGCTTCATCGCGGCACGGACCCGCAGCGGCTCGCCGGTGGTGATGCCGCCCTCGAGCCCGCCGGCCCGGTCGGTGACCCGGCGGACGCCGGTGGCCGACGGGATGATCTCGTCGTGCGCCTCCGAGCCGCGGGACCGAGCCTGTTGCCAGCCGTCGCCGATCTCCACGCCCTTGATCGCCTGGATCGACATCAACGCGGTGGCCAGCCGGGCGTCGAGCTTGCGGTCCCACTGCACGTGGCTGCCCAGCCCCGGCGGCACCCCGTACGCCAGCACCTCGACCACGCCGCCGAGGGTGTCGGCGTCCTTCTTCGCGGCGTCCACCTCGGCGACCATGAGGGCGCTGGCCTCCGGGTCGAGGCAGCGCAGCGGGTCGGCGTCGATCCGGGCGGCGTCCTCCGGGGTGGGGCGCAGCCCGGGCTTCGCGGCCACTGGACCCAGCTCGACGACGTGCGAGACGATCTCGATGCCGAGCGCCTGACGGATCAGTGCCTTGGCGACCGTGCCGACGGCGACCCGGGCCGCGGTCTCCCGGGCGCTGGCCCGCTCCAGGATCGGCCGGGCGTCGGTGTGGCCGTACTTCTGCATGCCGGCCAGGTCGGCGTGGCCGGGCCGGGGGCGGGTCAGCGGGGCGTTGCGCGCCTGCCGGGCGAGCTCGTCGGGGTCCACCGGATCGGCGGCCATCACCGTGCGCCACTTCGGCCACTCGGAGTTGCCCACCCGGATCGCCACCGGGCTGCCCAGGCTGACGCCGTGCCGCAGGCCGCCGAGCACCTCGACCTCGTCCCGCTCGAACGACATCCGGGCACCACGGCCATAGCCCAGCCGCCGGCGGGCCAGCTCGTCGGCGATCTCGGTGGAGGTCACCTCGATACCGGCCGGCACCCCCTCCAGCAGCGCGACGAGGGCGGGACCGTGCGATTCACCTGCAGTCAACCAGCGCAACACAGCGGTCAGTCTGTCACGACGGGCCACCGGCTCGGTGCGCTGCCCGCCGCGTCCCGCCCTGCGGACGCCTCCAGCTTGACGGGAAACCCTAAGATCAGGTCGGTGCGCCGGGAAGTCTGGTCGGCAGTGACTTCGTCGACCCCTGATTCAGGAGTTCCGGTGCTGCTCTTCGCGTTCGCCGCCGTCCTGCTGCTGGCTGTCCTGTTCTCCAGCCTGGCCCACCGGACCATCCAATCCACTGCGGTGCTCTTCCTGTTCGCCGGCTTCATGCTGGACCCGGAGACAACCGGGTTGCTGGAGGTCACCGCCCACACGCCGATCGTGTCGACCCCGGCCGAGCTGGCCCTGTTCACCGTGCTCTTCACCGCCGGCATGCGGGTCGGCTGGGCGGACCTGCGGTCGGCGGCCCCTGCCGACTGCCCGGCCCGGCGCTGGGTTGGTGCCTGCCGCTGACCCTGGTCATCACCGCGGTGCTGGCGTACTTCGTGGTGGGGTTGGACTGGCCGAAAGCGCTGCTGCTCGGGGCGATCCTCTCCCCCACAGACCCGGTCTTCGCCGCCGGCCTGGTCGGCAACGACCGGCTGCGCCACCTGCTCAACGTCGAGGCCACCAGGCCATGCCGTGGGAGGACAGTTTGCCGTAAGCGCGTCTTAACCGTCAGCTAAGGAAGTCGCTCCTGGTCGCGCTCCGCAGGGCGGCCCGCATCACCTCGACCGGGGCGACCACCCCGGTGAACTGCTCGAACTGGCCGACGGCCTGGGCCAGCAGCAGGTCCAACCCGGACACCACCCGCAGGCCGGCCGCGAGGGCGGAGGTGGCCAGTGGCGTCGGCCACGGGTCGTAGAGCGCGTCGAAGAACACGCCTCCCGGCCGCCAGGTCACCGCCTCGGCCAGCGAATCGGCGACGCCTTTCGGCACGGTGGAGACGACCACGTCGGCGACCAGGTGCCGGGGCGCGTCGGCCCAGCCCCCGGCGGTCATCGCGACGCCGAGCACGCCCGCCACCGTCCGCAGCTCGTCGACCGCCTCGGCCCGACGCGCCACCACCGTCACCGAGGAGCAGGCCAGCCGCGCGGCGGCGGCGAGCGCGGCGCGGGCCGTCCCCCCTGCGCCGAGGACCGTCATGGCGGCACCGGCGCCCACTCCGGCGTCGGTGAGCACCCGCACCATGCCGCCGACGTCGGTGTTGTCCGCGTACCAGGAGCCGTCCGGGCGGCGTACCAGCGTGTTGGCCGCGCCGACGGCGACGGCCACCGGCGAGGCATCCGCGGCCACCTCCAGCGCCGCCTCCTTGCCCGGCATGGTCACCGACAGCCCGGCCCACTCCGGTCCCAGGCCGGCGACCAGGGCCGGCAGCTCCGACGCCGCGCATTCGATCCGGGTGTACGACCATCCGGTCAGCCCGGCGGCGGCGTACCCGGCGGTGTGGATCACCGGGGAGAGGGAGTGCGCGATCGGCTTGCCCAGCACCGCGGCCCTACGGGAGGACACGACCACCGCCGGACACCTCACGAGCCCCTGTGTGGGTGCGCATCATTCCCCCGCCCTGCCGCCCATCTCAGCTCGACCCTACCCGGCAGCGCGGCCGGCCTCAGATGATGCCGGCCTCCCTGGCCTTGGCCTCGTTGCGCTGCTGTTCCTCGTAGGTCTCGGCGAAGGCGGAGTGGCCCTGCTTGTCGATCGCCACGAAGTAGAGCCACTTGCCCGTCGGCGGGTTCATGGCCCCTTCCAGGGCCTGCTTGCCCGGGTTGTTGATCGGGGTGGGGATCAGGCCCCGCAGCTTGCGGTTGTACGGGTTCTTCGGGTCGTCCAGCTCGGACTGCGTCATCTGCGCGGAGGTCTTGGTCGGTTTGCCGATCGACTCCAGGTAGTAGTTGACCGTGACGTCCATCTCCAGGCAGTTGCAGGGGAACTCGCCGTACACCCGGTTGTAGGCCACTCGGGCGACCTTGCCCAGGTCGTCCTTGTTGCCCGCCTCGGCCTGGGCCAGCGAGGCCACGATCAGCGCCTCGTACGGGCTGACCTTGCGTTCCTTCTGCACCCGGTCGGCGAACTTCATCTCGCCGCTCACCGAGAGGAAGTTGTCGACCATCAGCTTGAGGATGCTCTCCGCGGTGGCCTTCGGCGGGATCTCGTACGTGTCCGGGAAGAGGAAGCCCTCGACGGACTTGGGGACCTTCTTGCCGTCCTCGCGCGTGAACCACCAGTCCGGGATGCCGAGCTCCAGCGGGTTCTTCGCGGCGGTCTCGAAGTCCTTGACCGGGATCTTGGTCTTCTCGGAGAGCAGCTTGTAGATGTTCTTGCTGGTACGCCCCTCGGGGATGGTCAACCCGTTGACGATCTTGTTCTTCAGGTCGAGCATCGCGGTGACGGCACTCGCGCCGCTCATCTGCTTCCGCAGCTTGTACGTGCCCGGCTGGATGTTCTTGCTGCGCGAGTTGGCCTCGGCGGCCTCGATGAACGCCTTCTGGCTCTTCACCACGTCGGCGGCGACCAGGGCGTCGGCCATATCGGCGAGCAACGCGCCGTTCTTGATCTCGACGGTGATCTCGCCGGTCCCGGCGCCGTTGTAGTCGGGCGTGACGAAGTAGTTCTGAATCCGGTCGAAACCGTAGAACGCGCCGCCGCCGATGCCGCCCAGCAGGACCAGGGCCATCAGCAGTGCCAGGAACGTCTTGCCCCGGCCTCCGGAACCGGAGCCGCCCTTGCGCTTGCGGACGAAGCCGCGGCGGTGCCGGCCCTTCTCCCCCCGCTCCGGCTCGTCGAACCCAAGGTCCAGATCGTCGATCATTACGTCCGCCTCCGCTGCGCGTCCAGCCAGCTCTGCAGAATTTCCACCGCGGCCGCCTGGTCGACAACCGCTCGTTGACGCTTGCCCCGAACGCCACGCTCAGCAAGCCTACGAGAAGCGACCACGGTCGACATCCTCTCGTCAGTGAGCGTTACCGGGACGGGCGCTATCACGTCGACCAGTCGGTCAGCGTACGCCTTCACATGGATGGCTGCCGGGCCGTGTTTGCCGGCCAGATTGACCGGAAGGCCGACGACGACCTGCACGGCCTCATGTTCGGCCACCAGCGCGGCCAGCTCGGCGAGGTCACTGGGCACCGCGTCCGGCGCCGTCGTGAGGTCGCGGGCCAGGGTCACCAGCGGCGTGGCCAGCACGCCGTCCGGATCCGAACGGGACACCCCCACCCGGACCTGACCGACATCCACCCCGATCCGGACCCCGCGCGTCAGCTCAGTCACCGGCGGTCACCCCCGGGACTCGACGAACCAGGGCGGACCGATCGGCCCGCCCTGGTCGAACATGATGAACCATCACGCCTCGGTGATCGCCTTCTCGACGGTGTGTAGCAGGTTCGGCGCCTCGGCCGCCGGCAGGCCGCCACCCTGGGCTAGGTCGGGGCTGCCCCCGCCGCGCCCGGAGAACGCCGCCTTCACCAGGTCCGAGGCGGCCAGGCCCCGGCTGCGGGCGGCCTGGTTGACCGCCACCACCAGGGAGGCCTTGCCGTTCGAGCGGGCCGCCACCGCGACCACCGCCGGCCGGGCCGGGTCGATCTTGCCGCGGATCTCCTGGGCGAGGGTCCGCACATCGTTACCGGCCGCGCCCTCCGGCGCCTCGGTGCCCACGTACGCCACCCCGCGCACGTCCTTGGCCTGCGCGGCGAGCGCCGCCGCTCCGCCCAGCACCAGCTGGGCGCGCAGCTTCTCCAGCTCCTTCTCCGCATCCCGGAGCTGGGTGACGGTCTGCTCGACCCGGTCGGCGACCTGCTCGTTGGGCACCCGGTACAGCTCGGCCAGCCGGGAGACCAGCAGGTGCTCACGGGCCAGGAAGCCGAAGGCGTCCATGCCCACCAGCGCCTCGACCCGACGGACGCCGGAGCCGATCGACGACTCGGAGAGGATCTTCACCAGGCCGAGCTGGGCCGAGCGGGCCACGTGCGTGCCACCACAGAGCTCCCGGGCGTAGTCGCCCACCTCGACGACCCGCACCTCTTCGCCGTACTTCTCGCCGAAAAGGGCCATCGCCCCGATCCGCCGCGCCTCTTCCAGCGAGGTGATGAAGGCGTGCACCTCCAGGTCGGCCAGGAGCACCTCGTTGACCTGCTGCTCCACGTCACGCAGCACGGTCGGCGACACTCCCGTCGGAGTGTTGAAGTCGAACCGCAGCCGACCGGGCGCGTTCAGCGAACCAGCCTGGGTGGCCGAGTCGCCGAGGAAGTTGCGCATGGTCTGGTGCACCAGGTGGGTCGCGGTGTGCGATCGGGAGATCGCCCGCCGCCGGGTGGTGTCGATCTCGGCGTAGCCGGTCTCGCCGGCACGCACCTCACCCCGGATCACCCGGGCCCGGTGCACGATCAGGCCGGGCACCGGCTGCTGCACGTCGAGCACCTCGACCTGTCCGCCGCCCACGGTGATCATGCCCTGGTCGGGCTGCTGGCCACCGCCCTCGGCGTAGAACGGGGTCGTGTCGAGCACCAGCTCGATGGTGTCGCCCTCGGTCGCCGCCTGGCGCGGGCCACCCTCGCCGAGCAGCGCCCGTACCGTCGACTCGCGGGCCACCTCGCTGTACCCGGTGAACGTCACCGGGCCACCCGAGTCCAGCACCGACCGGTACGCCGAAACGTCGGTGTGCCCGGTCTTGCGGGCCTGCGCGTCCGCCTTCGCCCGCGTCCGCTGGTCGGCCATCAGCCGGCGGAAGCCCTCGTCGTCGACCGTGAGGCCCTGCTCCGCAGCGATCTCAAGGGTCAGGTCGATCGGGAAGCCGTACGTGTCGTGCAGCTGGAACGCCTTCGCCCCGGACAGCGCCGCGCCACCCGCGGTGCGGGTCTCGGCGATCGCGGTGTCCAGGATCGTGGTGCCGGCGCGCAGGGTGGACAGGAAAGCTTCCTCTTCGGCGTACGCGTACTGCGCGATCCGGTCGAAGTCAGTCGCCAGCTCCGGGTACGACGGCGCCATGCAGTCCCGGGCCACCGGCAACAGCTCGGGCAACGCCCGATCCTGCCAGCCCAGCAGCCGAATCGACCGGATCGCCCGGCGCATGATCCGGCGCAGCACGTAGCCACGCCCCTCGTTGCTCGGGGTCACGCCGTCGCCGATCAGCATCAGCGCGGTCCGCACGTGGTCGGCGATCACCCGCAGCCGTACGTCGTCCGGGTGCGACTCGCTGGCCACGTGGCCGGAGTGCGCGCCGTACCGCTTGCCGGTCAACTCAGCCGCCCGGTCCAGAATCGGCCGGACCTCGTCGATCTCGTAGAGGTTGTCGACGCCCTGCAGGATCGAGGCCATCCGCTCCAGGCCCATGCCGGTGTCGATGTTCTTCGCCGGCAGCTCACCCAGGATCGGGTAGTCGTCCTTGGTGGTGCCCGGGCCCCGCTCGAACTGCATGAAGACGAGGTTCCAGAACTCCATGTAGCGGTCCTCGTCGACCGCCGGGCCGCCCTCCCGGCCGTACTCCGGGCCCCGGTCGTAGAACAACTCGGAGCACGGGCCGCACGGCCCGGGAATGCCCATCGACCAGAAGTTGTCGGCCTTGCCCCGGCGGACGATCCGAGCGGCCGGCACCCCCACCGACCGCCAGATCTCGAACGCCTCGTCGTCGTCGAGATAGACGGTCGGCCAGACGCGCTCCGGGTCGAGGCCGTAGCCGCCCTGGT
This sequence comes from Micromonospora sp. NPDC005173, assembly GCF_040608515.1. Lineage (NCBI taxonomy): Bacteria > Bacillati > Actinomycetota > Actinomycetes > Micromonosporales > Micromonosporaceae > Micromonospora > Micromonospora sp. NPDC005173. The sequence goes on along the minus strand of NZ_JBEXIK010000010.1, from coordinate 92,216 downwards.
CCTGTGGCTTGGTGACCAGGTCCCACGCGAGAGGAATCGCGCCGTCCTTGAAGTAGTCGCCGAAGGAGAAGTTGCCGTTCATCTGGAAGAACGTGCCGTGCCGGCTGGTCTTGCCGACCTCATCGATGTCCGGGGTACGGATGCACTTCTGCACGCTGACCGCCCGCTGGTACGGCGCGCGCTGCTGACCGAGGAAGTAGGGGACGAACTGCACCATGCCGGCGTTGACGAACAGCAGGTTCGGGTCACTGATGGCGGGCAGCGGAGCGGACGGCACCACGGCGTGGCCATTCGCCTCGAAGTGCGCGAGGTACCGCCGCTTGATTTCCGCCGTCTTCATCGCTGGTGTTCCTCCGGAAAGATGTATCGATCGCCGATCCGCGGGTCTTCCCGCAGCTCGGCGAACTGGTCGTCGAACGCCTCGCCCTGGGCGAACGCCTGGTGGATCTCCTGCTCGCGTTCGGCCATCCCGACGCGGACGTCCTCCACGAAGCTACGCAGCGATTCGACCAGCCCGCCAGCGGATTCCGACAACGTGCTCGCGATGCCGGCCGGGGTGTACGCCTGCGCGGTCCGGGTCGCCTTGCGGACCACCACCACGCCGACGGCGAGCCCGATGCCCAACCAGAACAATCGCCTCATGTCTCGCTACCTCCTGGTGCGCCGGCCGGTCAGCGGTTGCCGCGCCGGGCGGCCCGCCGCTGCTGCTTGATGGTGTCGCGCACCTCGCGCTCGGTCTCGGCGTGCCGGCGGCTGGCCGCGGCCTTGCGCACGCTGTAGCCGAACGCGGCTACCTTGACCAGCGGGTTCGCGGCCGCGGCAGAGACCACGGTGGCCAGGTTGGCGACGTTGGCGGTGATGTTCTGCGCGTGGCTGGTCATGGTGTCGACCTTCGCCAACTGGAGGTTCACGCCGTCGAGCGAGGTCTGCACCTGCTCCAGGGCGGTGTTGACGTTCTTCACCGTGGTGTTCACGTCGCCGAGCAGCGGTGCGGTCCGATCGTTGAGGTCGTTGATCATCCGGGTGGTGGCGTCCACCGTGTGCCGCAGCCGCAGGATGGGCAGCGTCAGGATGAGCACCAGCACCGCGAACGCGCACGCCGCGATCAGCGCCGCAACCGCTCCAATGTCGCCCACGCCTGTCCTCCTCAAGCAGAGTTCCGGGGACCCGACGTCCCCGGAACGCACAACCGTGGTACCCGTACCGGGCCGGCCCACCGAACCGTCACCGATCAACGGCAGCGGACGGGCCTACCAGCCCCAGACCCTACCGTCCGTGATGGAAACCGGCTCACGACGGTGAGGGTGTCAACTCACCCAGCGGGTCCGCGCTGACTGTCGGGAACGGATCCTCTCCGGTCAGTGACGGATCGGTGCTCGGCTGTGGCTTGGTCCGCTCGTCGTCGATCGCGTTGCGCACCTTCACCGATACCAACGAGCCGGCGCACTCCGCCGCAGCGGCCGACGGGCCGGGAGACGGCACGATCGCCGGCTCGCCGTCGACCGGCGGCGGCACGCAGGTCGGCTCGCGCACCCACAGGTCGAGAGTCAGCTCATCGCGACGCCAGCAGGTGTAGCTCCCCTTCGTCTCCTGCTCGGGGCAGCGGGTCACCTTCCACGGTTGCCAGCCGTCCTGTCGCAGCGCGTTCTCGTAGACCCCCGCCGTCTCCTCCGGCGACTTCTCCGAGGTGACGGTGCGCTCGCGCAGTCGACAGTCGAGCAGGCACCAACGACTGCCGCTGACCTCGTCGACCGTCTTCGCCGCAGCCCAGCCGGGCACGTTCAGCTGGTCCAGGTTGTCGAAGACCGGGTCCCGGCTCAGCGTACGGATGCCGAAGAAGAGCGGCACCGCGCCGAGCAGGACGACGCTGACCAGCGCCAGCACCGCCGCCCGCAGCCGGCGCCGCTCGCGCAACTGCCGGCGCAGCTCGGACCGAGCGCCCGGGGCGGCGCCGTCGTCGTCGGGCACGTCCTGGCCGGCTGGGCGCAGCGCGGGCCCGTCGGCCGGCGCGGGCACCGGCCGGTCCACCGGTCCGCCCACAGTGGGCACCACGGCGGCGGCCCGGGCCACACCGACGGGCTCGCCGGGGCGGCCGGGCGGCGGCACGGGTGCGACACCGGAGGGCTCGGGACGACCGGGCTCCCGGTTCGGTGGCAGGGCACGGCCGGCGGCGCGATCGGCCGGCGCGGGTCGAACGGCCGGCGCACCGCCGCGGGCCACCGCGGGAGCCCCGGGACCGGTGCCGGGCTCGCCGCTCACGGGCGGGTGCCCGGCGCCAGCGGGGCGGACGGCGGCGCGAGCCGGACCGTCCGGGCGCTGCCGCGGCGGGCCATCCGGGCCGATGCCCGGTGGGACGGCGGCACGGGCCGGGCCGTCCGGGCGGGCGGCGCCACGGGCAGTGGTCTCGGCACCCGGGCCGGGCCGGGATGGCCCGTCGGGACCACGGTGTCCGGCGCCGGTGGCCGGCGCGTCGCCGGGGGCGGGCCGGGCACGACCGGGCGGGGTGGAGCGGGCGGCGCCGCGGGCCGGTGCGCCCGGACCGGCGGCACCGCCACCGGGCGCGGGTCGCCCGCCGCCGGCGGGACCGGCGTACGGGTCGTCGCCACGGTCGCCCGTCGCGCCGGGCCGGACGGCACGGCGACCGGTGGGGGCGTCCGCGGCCGGGTCGGCCGGCGGCCCGGCGGGCCGGCGGCCGGCGCCGCGCTCCGCGGCCGGGTCCGGCACGGCGAGCCGGCCGGGCGAGTGGTCGGTGAGGTCACCCGCACCTGCGGGCGGCCCAGGACGGCGGCCGGCCGGCGGCGGGGTGCCACCGCGCCGGTTGACCACCGGCAGGGCGGGGTCGGTGTGCGGCAGGCGGCCTGCCTGGCGCAGCCAGTCGGCCGGCCGCTCCGGGCGGTCGGTCCGGGGCTCGCCTCCGGCCGGAGCGCGGCGCTCCTGCTCGTCCGGGACCGTCCGGCGGCGCCCGGTGCCGTCGGCCGGGCCGATGGTCGGCGCGGCGCCGGTGTGGCCGGACGCGTCGGGCACCGCCGGGGCGTTGCCCGAACGGGGCACCGCCGGCTCGTCGGGTTCGGCCGCGCGGCGGTGCCCGCCGGAGGACGATCGGGCGCGGTCGGCCGGCCCCTGGCCGGACGTCTCCGTCGCGCCGGGGTCGACTGTGCCCGGGCGACGCCGGGCGTTCCGCGGATCACGGTCGACGGCGGGGTCGGGTCGCAGTCCACCGGGGACCGGCGGTACGGCACCGGTCGGCGCCGCGTCGAAGCGGGTCCCGCCGGGGGCGGTGGGTGAACCGGCGGCCCGCGCCGGATCGGTCGTACGCCGACCGGCGGGCCCGTCGTCGGTGGGCAGTGGACGGCCGGGCTCGGTGGTCTCCGGGCCGGGTCTGCGACCCAACGGCCCGGCGTCGGGCCGGCGTAGCGGCGGCATCGCGTCAGCCCGACCCGATGGGGGGACGGCGGCCGGGCGGCGACCGGTCGGTGCGCCGGTGCCCGGCGGGCCGGCGGGCGGGCCGGCCGGGGCAGCGCCCGGGCGGGGCCGGGCCGGGCCGGCCGGTACGCCCGAGGTCGGCGGTCCGGGTGGGCCTGCCGGCTCGCCACCGGCCGGGCGGGCGGCGGTGGGAGGCGCGAGCGGCGGCCCGGCGGCGCGAGGACCGCTGCCGGGTGCCGGCTGTGCCCCGCGGCGGGCCGGCTGGCCCGGGGCGGGGACTCCGGGGCCGGCGGCCCGGGGTCGGTCGGCGGGTGGCCGCTCGTCCGGGCGGCGGCCCGGCGGCGGCGCGTCGCCCGGCCATGGTCCGCCGGCCGGCCGGCGCGCGGCGGGACCGTCCGGGTCACCACGGCGCGGGGTGGGTGGCACCGGGCCGTCCGGCGGCACCGGGACACCCCCGCGTGGCCCTGCGGGCTCTACCGCGGCCCCGTCGGGGCCCAGCTCGGAACGTTGCTGCTTGGCCGACCGCAGGTCGTCGATCCAGCCGAACTCCCCGCCGGCTACCGGCTCCTCCGGCTCGGCCTCGGCCCGGCCTCGACCCCAGCGGCGGCCCTTGGCGCGGGGATCGCGCCGCTCATCCGGGCCCTCGTCCGGGCGGTCCGCACCACGCGACTTCACTGTTGACCCTCTCCTGCGGCGTTGGTGCCGCTGTCTTGCATCGTGCCGGGACCGCCCGTGCCCGTCGTCGGGCGACCGTTCTCGTCGGCAAGCGCCGGCCCGTTCTGCGCCGTTACGGGCGGCCCGGCCGGCGGGGCCTCCGGGCGGGCGGGCGGGGCCGGCAGCCCTCGCACGATCCCGCGCAGCAGCGGCAGCCGGGTGGCCACCGACCGCTCCGCCCCGTGCGGGCTGGGCCGGTAGTAGTCGGTGCCCACCAGGTCGTCCGGGACGTACTGCTGGGTGACCACGCCACGCTGGTCGTCGTGCGGATAGCGGTAGCCGGTGCCATGGCCCAGCCCTCGGGCACCGGCGTAGTGCGCGTCGCGCAGCCCGCGCGGCACCGGGCCGCCCCGGCCGGACCGCACGTCAGCGATCGCGGCGCCGATGGCGGTGGTGGCCGAGTTCGACTTGGGCGCGGTGGCCAGGTGGATCACCGCCTGGGCAAGGTTGAGCTGCGCTTCGGGCAGCCCGACGTACTCGACGGCGTGCGCGGCGGCGGTGGCCACGCTCAACGCGCCGGGGTCGGCCATGCCCACGTCCTCGCTGGCGAAGATGACCAACCGGCGGGCGATGAACCGGGCGTCCTCCCCGGCGACCAGCATCCGGGCCAGCCAGTGCACCGCGGCGTCCACGTCCGAGCCGCGCATGCTCTTGATGAACGCGCTGACCACGTCGTAGTGGGCGTCGCCGTCGCGGTCGTAGCGCACCGCCGCCACGTCGACCGCCTGCTCGGCGGTGGCGAGGTCGATCCGGCTCGCGCCGAGCGCCGTGGCGGAGGCCGCCGCCGCCTCCAGTGCGGTCAGCGCCTTGCGCACGTCGCCGGACGCGAGCCGGACCAGGTGGTCCTCGGCCTCGTCGGCCAGGGTGAGCGCGCCGCCAAGGCCACGCTCGTCGGTGACCGCACGGCGCAGCAGACTCCGCACCGCCTCGTCGTCCAGCGGTTGCAGGGTGAGCAGCACGCAGCGTGACAGCAGTGGGGAGATGACCGAGAAGTACGGGTTTTCGGTGGTCGCCGCCAGCAACGTGACCGTACGGTCCTCGACGGCGGCAAGCAGCGAATCCTGCTGAGTCTTGCTGAACCGGTGCACCTCGTCGATGAAGAGCACGGTCTGCGGGCCGCCCGAGCGGCGCTGCCGGCGGGCCGCCTCGATCACCGCCCGGACGTCCTTGACGCCGGCGGAGAGCGCCGACATGGCCACGAACCGGCGGTCGGTGGCCCCGGCCACCAGGTGCGCGATGGTGGTCTTGCCGCTGCCCGGCGGTCCCCAGAGGATGACCGACATCGGGGCGCCGCCGGAGACCAGTTGCCGCAGCGGCGCGCCGGGGGCGAGCAGGTGGGCCTGCCCGATCAGCTCGTCGAGGGTCGCCGGGCGCATCCGGACGGGCAGGGGCGAATCGGCTGCTACCGGAGTGAAGCCGTCGACACTGGCGGAACCGTCGGGCGCGCTGCGCGACCCGGCGGGTGCACCGAGGGAGAAGAGGGCGTCGGACTCCATCACGAAGACAGTACCGGGCCGTGCCCGCGACGCCGGAATCGCGCCGCGGGCCGGGCCACTGGTGATCGGTTCCGGTCAGCCGCGACCGGGGCGCCGGCCCCGGTACCAGCGGCCGCCGCCACCGCCGCGCGGGCCGTTGCCCACGCCGCCCAGGTAGAGCGAGAGCAGGAACAATCCGAGGAGCACGAGCGTGTTCCAGTTGAACAGGTCCGGCGCTCCGAAGTTGGTGTCGAGCAGGTCGATCAGCAGGGCAAAGCCGAAGACAATGGCGGCCAGAATGGCGAGCATGTCGGTCCTCCGGTGGGGGTTCCCAGTAGGTCGGCCCCGGATGTACCCAATCGGTCGACTCGTCAATCTCCACGATGGATTCGGCCTGGCCGTGGCGGCCCGGCGCAAGCGTTCGACCCCCGGCTCCTAGGCTGGTCGCATGATCATCGACGACCAGGTGGTCCTGGACCGGACCGCCATCCTGGCCGCCGTCGGCCACCACCCGTTCGCCCGGCACGCACTCGGGCGGGGCGCGCCGGCGCACGGCTACCGGCGCGACGGCACCGTGCTGTGGTTGGTGCCGCCCGAGCACGGGCCGGCCGGCTGCGCGATCGGCCCGGCCGGGCCGGCGATCGAGGTCTGTGTCGCACTGGTCGCCGACGGTCTGCTGCGCCCGGGGCAGCGGCTGCACCTACCCCGGCACGATCCCGCCCTGCTGGCGGGCCGGCTGGCGGTGACCCGGCACGACGACTGGGACTTCCACTGGACCGACACGCCACCACCGGCACAGGCGGACGAGCAGCGGGTGGTACGACTCGCCGAGGCCGACCATCCGGCGCTGGAGGCGCTGATCGACGAGGCGTTCCCGAGCACCACCGCCCGCCCGGGAGACGCAGAGGTGGTGGACTGGTACGGCATCCGGATCGGCGGCCGGCTGGTGGCGTGCGGCGCGGACCGCAGCCGGGGCGACATCGGGTTCCTCGCCGGCCTGACCGTCGCCCCCGACCAGCGGGGTCGAGGGCTGGGCGCGGCGCTGACCGCCGGGATGACCCGGGCGCTGCTGGCCCGCTACGACACCGTCGGACTCGGCGTCTACACGGACAACCTCGGGGCGGCACGGCTCTACCGGCGGCTCGGCTTCACCGAAACCCTCCCGCTCAGCTCGCTACGGCTGGGCTGAGCGGGAGGGCTCCCCTGGTATCGCCGCGGGTAGCGGACGGGCGCCCTTCTTAACGCCCGGCGGTCTGCGGCTCGGTGGGTTCGGGTACCGCGGGCGGGTCGGCGGTATCCGCCGCGGGCCGACGGCCGGCCCGCCATGCCGGCAGGTAGAGCGGGGCGGCGATGGCCAGCACGACCGCGCCGACGACCATGGCGGTGCTGATGCTGGTGGCGGCGGCGAGCGCGGTCAGGGCCACCCCGCCGAGCGCGCCGGCCGGCTGCGCCATCATCGAGTTCAGCGAGAGCACGCTGGTCCGGTACGGGCCGTCGACCTGCCGGTGCAGCAGCCCGCTGTGCAGCGGGTTGGACGCGCCGTGCACGGTGTAGCAGGCCAGGTAGGCCACGAGCACCCCGACCGGCCCGGCGAAGAGCCCCATCCCGACCACCGTGACGCCCTGCAGGATGCGCAGCAGAGCCGCGCCGGGCGCTGCGCCGGGCCAGCGCAGCAGCAGCGGGGTCAGCGCCGCGCCGGCCGCCGAGGCGAGCCAGGCGGCCGAGTTGGCCGGGCCGAGCAGCGCGGCGGCCCGTTCCGGGTCGCCGACCACCTCGGCGAGCCGGACCGGCAGCAGCGACTCGAAGGTGATCATGCCGAAGCCCCAGAACAGCTCCACCGACACCAAGGCAAGCAGCACCCGCGAGCGACGCAGTAGCCCGACGGCCTCGCCGATCATCCGGGGCGCCTGTGACACCGAGGCCCGCAGCGCCGCGACGCCGGTGGCCGGCCGCTGCTCCACCAGCAGGACGACCAGCGCGACCAGTGCCGCCGACTGGGCGACGACGGCGGCCAGCACGGGCACCGTGAGCGCGCTGACCGGTCCGATCGGGCCCAGCGCGACCAGGCCACCGCCGAGCAGCGCGCCGGCGCCGATGGCCACGCCGCTGACGGTGCCGGCGTGCCCGAGGCCCCGTTCGTACTCGGCCTCGGGGTCGGCGGCCAGGGTGGCGTCGACGTACCAGGACTCCAGCGGGCCGCTGTCCAGTGCCCGGTAGACCCCCTGCAATGCCCAGACCAGGAAGAACATCCAGAACGAGTCGGCCACCGCGAAGAGTGACAGCGAGACGAGGTTGAGCGCTCCGGCGGCGAGCAGCACCGGGCGGCGGCCGAGGGCGTCGGCGAGCCCGCCGGTGGGCAGCTCCAGCGCAAGCACCAGCAGCCCCTGCGCGGTGAAGACCAGGCCGATCTGCGGCAGCGACAGGCCGCGCTCCTGCATCAGCAGGATCATCACCGGGATCATCAGGCCGGTCGGCAGCCAGCGCAGGCCGTAGAGCGTCAGGTAGCGACGCCGGACCTGGCGTACGGTCAGCGTGCTCATCGGGGCCCTTCCAGCAACGGGTAGGCGGCCAGGAAGACCTGCACGGGGCGGGCCTGCGGATCAGCGGAGTCGACGAGGCAGGCCTCGCGGTTGTACCGCTCCAGCACCTGCCACACCTCCGCCTGGAGCGCCTTCAGCCGGTCTGGCGGGATCGTCATGAAGATGTCGCCCATGCCGATGGCGTCCCGCCAGGCGGGGGACCACTCGTGCTGAATGGCGAACCAGCGTTCGGCGTGCTCGACGAGAAGGCGTACCTGGTCGCCCTGGATCCACTCGATCGCAGCCCGGGCGTCGGGGTCGTCGTCGAAGTCGGTCGGCTCCCAGTTCGTGACGTCGTGTGCGGCCTGCCACCAGCGCTGCCGGCCGCTGCCCCGGTCGGGGTCCTCGGTCACCAGCCCCACCTCGGCGAGCTGGCGCAAGTGGTAACTGGTCGCGCCGGTGTTGGTGCTGAGCAGCTCCGCCAGGGTGGTGGCGGTGGCGGGCCCGTTCACCCGCAGTGCCCCGAGCAGCCGCATCCGAAGCGGGTGCGCCAGCACCCGGACCTGCCGCTTGTCGATCCGTACCTCACGCGGCGCCGGTCTCGGCGTCTCTCCGTCGTTCACCATGACTGCACAATAACTCTGCACACTTCCTATGCACAAGAGTTATGCATAGGAAGTGTGCAGCTGCGGGACGGTGGGCTCAGCGAGCCAGGATCTCGCGCACGCCGCGTAGCCGGGTACGCAGCAGGCCGGCAGCGCGGGTGGAGTCCAGGCGTACGTCGGTGGGGCCGACCACACCGGCGGCGGTGCTGGTGGTGGTCTTCAGGCCGGCCGCATCCAGGTCGAACCGCTCGGCGACCAGCAGGCCCAGCTCGGCGCGGCTGACCGCGTCCGGACCGGCCACGTTGAGCGGGCCGGCGTACGCGCTGTCGACCAGCTCCAGAAGGGCGGCGGCCAGGTCGGTGACGTCGACCGGGCAGCGGATCTGGTCGGTGAACAGGGTGGCCCGGCCGGCGAGCGCGTCCCGGGAGAGCTGGATCTGCTTACTGCCCTCCCCCAGGATCAGCGAGGTACGTACCAGTGCCGCGCCGGGGTCGACCGCTCGCACGGCAGTCTCGGCCGCGGCCTTCGCGGCGCCGTACGCGTTCACCGGCGTCGGCGGGTCGTCGTCGGCGTACGGCTCGGGCCGGCCGGCGTGCAGCGCGTCGCTGGACACGTGCACCAGACGGGCGCCCATCTCGGCTGCCGCGACCGCCACATACGCGGCCCCGTCGGCGGTCACCGTCCAGTCGTCGTACCGGTAGGGGGTGGAGACCACCGCGTCCGGACGCACCTCGGCGACCAGCGCGCGCACGGCGGCCCGGTCGGTCACGTCCAGCCGGCGCGCCGTGACGCCCGGCGCGCTGATGTCGCCGGAGTGGCACGTCCCCACCACCGACCAGCCGGCGTCCACCGCCCGCCGACACACCTCACGCCCGAGAAACCCACTCGCCCCCACCACGAGCACCCGCATGCCACCACTCCCCCGCCAACGATCAAGAGGTTTGCGTCACCTCGACGGGGCGAGCATGACGCAAACCTCTTGATCAACCAAGCAGGTGGGCGGCGGTCAGACCGGGTCGGCTACTGGGGCGGCCGGGCCCGCGGTGCCGGTGTGGGCGGTGGCTGGGGGCTTCGGCTTGGCGTCGATGCCGGCCTCGGTGCGCTGCTGGGCGGTGATCGGCGTCGGCGCGCCGGTCAGCGGGTCGAAGCCGCCCCGGGTCTTCGGGAAGGCGATCACCTCGCGGATGGAGTCCGCGCCGGCCAGCAGCATGCAGACCCGGTCCCAGCCGAAGGCGATGCCGCCGTGCGGCGGGGCGCCGTACTTGAACGCCTCCAGCAGGAAGCCGAACTTGTCCTGCGCCTCCTCCGGGGTGATGCCGAGCAGATCGAAGACCCGCTTCTGCACGTCACCCCGGTGGATACGGATCGACCCGCCGCCGATCTCGTTGCCGTTGCAGACGATGTCGTACGCGTACGCCAGCGCCCGGTCCGGTGCCTCCTCGAACCGGTCCACCCACTCCGAGTTGGGCGAGGTGAACGGGTGGTGCACGGCCGTCCAGCCGCCCTCGTCGGTGCGCTCGAACATCGGCGCGTCGACCACCCAGCAGAACGCCCAGGCGCTCTCGTCGATCAGCCCGGCCCGCTTGGCGATCTCGATGCGGGCCGCGCCGAGCAGCTCCTGCGCCTCCCGGGTGGTGTTGCTGGCGGCGAAGAAGACCGCGTCGCCCGGCTTGGCGCCGACCGCGTCGGCAAGCCCGCCCAGGTGCTCGGCGGAGAGGTTCTTGGCCACCGGGCCGCGCGCCTCGCCGGTCTCGGCGTCCAGCACCACGTACGCCAGGCCGCGCGCGCCACGCGCCTTGGCCCAGTCCTGCCAGCCGTCCAACTCCTTGCGGCTCTGCGCCGCTCCGCCCGGCATCACCACCGCGCCGACGTAGCCGCCCGCGTCGATCGCACCGGCGAAGACCCGGAACTCGGTGCCGCGCAGGTAGTCGGTCAGCTCGGTCAGTTCCACGCCGTAGCGCAGGTCCGGCTTGTCGGAGCCGTACCGGGCCATCGCGTCGTGCCAGGTGATCCGCGGGATGGGTCGGGTGATCTCGTGCCCGGCCAGGTCCTTCCAGAGCGCCGAGACGATCGCCTCGCCGAGGTCGATCACGTCGTCCTCGGTCACGAAGGACATCTCGATGTCGAGCTGGGTGAACTCCGGCTGCCGGTCGGCGCGGAAGTCCTCGTCCCGGTAGCAGCGGGCGATCTGGTAGTACCGCTCCATGCCGCCGACCATCAGCAGCTGCTTGAACAGCTGCGGCGACTGCGGCAGGGCGTACCAGCTGCCGGGCTGGAGGCGGACCGGCACCAGGAAGTCGCGGGCGCCCTCGGGCGTCGAGCGGGTCAGCGTCGGCGTCTCGATCTCCAGGAAGTCCCGCTCGTGCAGCACGCCCCGGGCAAGGTGGCTGGCGCGCGAGCGTAGCCGCAGCGCGTTCGCCGGGCCACTGCGGCGCAGGTCCAGGTAGCGGTACTTGAGCCGGATGTCGTCACCGGCCTCGACCTGGTCGTCCACCGGCAGCGGCAGCGGGGCCGCCTCGGAGAGCACCTCCAACTCGACGGCGGTCACCTCGACGTCACCGGTGGGCAGCTCCGGGTTCTCGTTGCCGGCCGGCCGGCGGGTCACCTCGCCGGTGACCTTCACGCAGAACTCGTTGCGCAGCGCGTGCGCGTCCTCTTCCCGGAACACCACCTGGACCACGCCGGAGCCGTCGCGCAGATCGACGAAGATGACGCCGCCGTGGTCGCGTCGGCGGGCCACCCACCCGGCGAGCGTCACCGTCGCGCCGGCGTCCGTCGCGCGCAGGCTTCCGGCATTGTGGGTACGGATCACGGCTGGCAACTCCTCATCGTGGAACAGTCCTCACCGGCATTCTGTCAGGGGCGGCCGGCCTCCTTTGGGGGCACCCGGCAGGCCGGAGCGATTCGCCGGTGGGCAGACGGACGAACCGTGCTCGGCGGGCTGGCGTGTTGGTTAACGTGGCGAAATGCGCGCCGTACCGAACTGGGCCGTCGCCACGGCGGTGGCCGCGCCCCTGCTGCTGGTGGCTGGCTGGACGGTCGCGGAAGGCCGGCAGCCCGCCGGCTACGACCCGGTCCGGGACACCATCAGCGAGCTGGCCGGGCACGACGCCACCGATGCCTGGATCATGATCAGCTGTCTGGTGCTGCTCGGCTGCTGCTACCTGGCGATCGCCGCCGCGCTGCACGCGGCCGGGTTGCCCAGCCGCTTCCTGCTCGCCGTCGGCGGGGTGGCCACCATCGCGCTGGTGGCGTTTCCCCGGCCGACGGTGGGCGGTTCCGTCAGCCACGGCATCGCGGCGACGGTGGCCGTCCTCGCCCTGGCGCTCTGGCCGGCCGGCTCGGCGCTGTGGCTGCCGCGCGGCCGGGACGCCGCGCATCCGGCCGCGCCAGAGCCGCCCTGGGCGTTCCGCCGGGGGGTGGGGTTGAGCGCCACGGTCGTACTGCTGGCCCTCTTCGGCTGGTTCGCGTTCGAGGTGACCAGCGGGTCCCGGACCGGCCTGGCCGAGCGGGTGACGGCGGTGGCCGTCTCGCTCTGGCCGCTGCTCGCGGTCCTCTCCGCCCGCCGGGCGCACCTCGCGTGGGCCGCCGGCGGCGCCGTACCCGTCGGCCCGGACCTACCGACGGTCGGCGTCGTGCCCCCGGATCCGCTGGGACCAACTCACGGGCCCGCTCCTCGACGGCCCGATTGGCTGCCGTGAGTCGTCGCCCGACATGGCCCGGCGGCGGCGACGTCGGCCCATCCGCTCGAGCGCGAGGCGCCGGTCGCACCGCTACGATCGCCCGATGTCGGCCGTTCCCCGCTGGGCCCTGCTGTCAGCCGGTGGCGCACCGCTGTTTCTCATCGGGGGCTGGACGCTGGCGCAGGCCGCCCAACCCGACGAATTCGACCCGGTCCGGCAGACCATCAGCGCGCTTGCCGCCTCGAACGCGGACCATCGCTGGATCATGACGATCGGGCTGGCCGGCCTGGGCCTCTGTCACCTGATAACCGCGCTCGGCCTGGTCACCGCCGCGCCGGCGGGCCGAGGGCTGCTCGCGCTGGGCGGACTGGCCACCCTGGTGCTGGTCGCCTTCCCGCAGCGCCCCGCGGGCGGCTCGATGACGCACGTCGTGGCCGCTGGTGTGGCGTTCGGGGCGTTGGCTGTCTGGCCGGCCCTGGCCGTGCCCCGCCGAGCGGCCCTCGGCCGGGATCACCGCCATCCGCCGGACGGGTCAGCGCCGAGCGGACCCGCACGCTGGACAGCGTTCGCGGTGGCGGCGGTCCTCCTCGGGCTGCTCGGCTGGTTCGCCGTCGAGCTTTTCGCCGACGGCGCACGGATCGGGCTGACGGAGCGGCTGGTGGCGGCTGCCGAGGCGGCCGTACCGCTGGCCGCCGTGCTGGCCGCGCTGGCCTCGGAGCGGCGGCGGTGACCGTCCGGGCCCCGCTGACCGTCACCGCCGACGCCGGGCCACGCGAACGGGCCGCCGGAGGGTTTCCGGCGGCCCGCGAGCGGTGAGTGGATCAGAAGACGCTGACGCCGTAGCGGCTCAGCGCCTCGGTGACCGGCTGGAAGAAGGTGGTGCCACCGGTGGTGCAGTTGCCGCTACCGCCGGAGGTCAGGCCCAGGGCGGTGCTGCCGCTGAACAGCGAGCCGCCGCTGTCGCCCGGCTGGGCGCAGACGTTGGTCCGGATCAGGCCGGAGACCGAGCCCTCGGCGTAGTTCACCGTGGCGTTGGTCGCGGTCACCGAGCCGCTACGCAGGCCGGTGGTGCTGCCGGAGCGCTGCACCGACTGGCCGACGGAGGCGTTGCCGGCGCCGGTGATGTCCCGGTAGCTGCCGTTGTAGAGGTAGACGTTGCCGGCGGCGTTGGCCGAGTTGCTGTGCCGCACGATGCCGTAGTCGTTGCCCGGGAAGCTGGTGCCGGTACGGGTGCCGATCAGCGCGGTCTGGCCGGAGTTCGAGTACCAGCTCGACGAGATGTTGGTGCAGTGCCCGGCGGTCAGGAAGTAGTAGGTGCTGCCGCTGCGCACGTTGAAGCCGAGCGAGCAGCGCCCGCCACCGCCGGCGTAGATGGCCTGTCCACCGGAGATCCGGGTGCTCAGCACGCCGGCCTCGGCCTCGATCCGGACCGCGCCGTTGGCTCGCGCCGCGGCGGCCTTGACCCGCTCCAGCTTCGCGCCGGTGACGGTGCTGTCCACGGAGACGACGACCTGGTTGGTGACCGGGTCGCTCCACCAGGCGGTGCCCGGGATCTTGGCGGAGCCCTCCAGGTCCGCGGTGGCCCGGTTGAGCTCGGCGGCGCCGCGGGTGACGTACCGGACGGTGGCGCCGGCCTTGCTCGCCTTACGGGCGGCGGCCGCGTCGGTCACGGTGACGACGGACTTGCCGCTGGCGTCGATGTACGAGCCGGCGGAGCTGTCGCCGAGCTGTGCGGAGAGGGCGGCGGCGGCGTCCGGAGAGGCGGCCGGGGCGGCCTGGGCGGGCGCGCCGACGAGTGAGCCGACGACCAGGGATCCGGCGACGGCGACGGTGGCCGCGACGCGGAGTGAGGACCTCGTGGGTCGCATGTAATAAACCTCCTGGGCGGGGGAACGGGTCTCGCCGGGGGCGGCGAACCCGAGGGGGGCAACCCGGCCGATCTGGGAAAACCGGCCGAGCAAACTGAAGTATTCACATACTTAAGATCATTGACAAGACTTGGTTTCGCCCGGATTTGCCGATCTTCGCTGGCCACGTAGCCGCAACACCTCGGACACGCTCGCGAACGCCCACCGTCACACCGCATCACCGCCGGTCCCTTTCGGACACGACCTGCCATCGGACGCCCGCGGCGCGGCACCGGGAACCGTCCGGCATGAGGGTGAAAGCCCGGCGGTACGACAGTCGGGCTGCCTCGCCACCGTCGGGTGCACGGCCGCCGATACCCGGCGGCCCTCGCCGGACGCGTCAGGGGGTACGGCGGCGGGCGCCGGGACCGGGGCGGGGCAGCACGTCGTGGTGCCCGCTCACCTCGTGCCCGTCCACGCAACGCAGCTCGACGCGCACCTCCGCACCGCAGTCGCGGTGACCCACGCTCAGCGGCGAGCCCTCCGGGTCGGCGAGGTACCGGTCGCCCCACCCGAGCACGGCGACCAGCACCGGCCACAGGTCCAGGCCCTTCTCGGTCAGCCGGTACTCGTGGCGCAGCCGGCTGCCCGGCTCCCGGTACGGCTCGCGGCGCAGCACGCCCTGCTCGACAAGGGTGCTCAGCCGGTTGGCCAGCACCTGACGCGGGATCCCGGTACGCACCCGCATGTCGTCGAAGCGGCGTACGCCGTTGAACACCTCGCGGAGCACCACCAGGGTCCACCGCTCGCCGAGGATCTCCATCGCGCGGGCGATGGTGCAGTTCTCCACCGACCAGTCCAGTGCCGCGGGTCTCATCCGCCCAGGCTAGGTCTGATTGACAGACTC
The DNA here is from genome assembly GCF_040608515.1 of Micromonospora sp. NPDC005173. Taxonomy (NCBI): domain Bacteria; kingdom Bacillati; phylum Actinomycetota; class Actinomycetes; order Micromonosporales; family Micromonosporaceae; genus Micromonospora; species Micromonospora sp. NPDC005173. The sequence continues at coordinate 77,043 of NZ_JBEXIK010000010.1, read as the reverse complement.
AGCAACGTGCTGCGAGGCTGCGTCCATGACACAGACGCAGGAGCCGACGCGCAGCCGTACCTTCACCTGGTCGGATCCGGCGACCAACGCCGCGCAGCTCGGTCAGCGCGGCGGCCTCGACCTGCTCCGGGCGATGATCGCCGGTGAGCTGGCCGCGCCGCCGGTGATGCACATGATCGACATGGCCCGGATGGAGGCCGACGAGGGACGGGTCGCCGTCGAGCTGGTCCCGCAGGAGTTCCACTACAACCCGCTCGGCACCGTCCACGGTGGTGTCATCTCCACCCTGCTCGACACCGCCGCCGGGTGCGCCGTGCACACCACGCTGCCCGTCGGCATCGGCTACACCTCGCTGGACCTGAACGTGAAGTTCCTCCGACCGGTCACCGTCGACAGCGGCATCCTGCGCTGCGAGGGCACGGTACTCCAGCGCGGCCGCCGCACCGCCCTGGCCGAGGCCCGCCTCACCGACGCCAGCTCCCGCCTCATCGCGCACGCCACCAGCACCTGCCTCCTCTTCCCCATCCCCGCCGACTCCCCCGCCTGACCCAGGTCGATCATGAGGTTGACGGGTGATCGGGAGATCGAACAGCCCGCCAACCTCATGACCAACGAGGTCGGCGCGTGGGTGGGGCAGCGCGGGTGGGGTGCGGTGGGGATTTAGCGGAGGGCCAGGCGGGCGGCTCGGGCGTCGCGCTTCTCCTCGAAGCGGGTGGCGGCGACCTGCAGGGTGTCGAGTTGGGCGGCGAGCTGCTCGCGGGCGGCCTCGCCGTCGGCGTTCAGGCCGGTCACGTTGAACACGTCCCACTGGCGCAGCACCGGCATCAGCACCTCGTCGCGGTGCTGGCGCAGGTCGTAGATGCCGGCCAGGGCGATCGCCACCGACTTGCGGGCGAAGCCGTCGATGCCGTTGCCCGGCATCTGGAAGTCGGCCACCACGTCCGCGACGGCCCGCATGGCCTGGCTCGGGGCCAGCTCGAACGAGGCGGCGAGCAGGTTGCGGTAGAAGACCATGTGCAGGTTCTCGTCGGCGGCAACCCGGGCCAGCAGTGCCTCGCAGGCGGGGTCGCCGGTGGCCTTGCCGGTGTTGCGGTGCGAGATCCGGGTGGCCAACTCCTGGAACGAGACGTACGCCAGGGAGTGCAGCACCTCGTCGTCGTGCACGTTGACGTAGCCGGTGGCCATGTGCGTCATCCGGGCCCGCTCCAGCGCCACCGGGTCGACCGCCCGGCTGACCGTCAGGTAGTCGCGGATCGCCGTGCCGTGCCGGCCCTCCTCCGCGGTCCACCGGTGCACCCAGGTGCCCCACGCGCCGTCCCGGCCGAACAGGGTGGCGATCTCGTGGTGATACGAGGGCAGGTTGTCCTCGGTCAGCAGGTTGACGATCAGCGCGGTGCGCGCCACGTCGGGGATGGTGGAGTCGGTCGGCGACCACGCCTCACCGCCGAGCGGCCCGTCGAAGGTACGCCCTTCGCTCCACGGCACGTACTCGTGCGGGAACCACTCCTTGGCCAGCGAGAGATGGCGGTCGAGGTTGCGCTCAACCACCGGCTCCAACTCGACGAGGAGAGCGGTCTGGCTCAGTGTGGTGCTCATGGTCACGAGAAACTCCCTACGGTGGCGTAACTTACGCTACCGTAGGTCCCCGCGGCCGAACGCGCCAGTGGTGAGATTCAGCTGACCATCGGCTTGAGGTCCTCCCGGGGCGGCATCCACTCCCCCGCGGCAGCCGTGACCTGCTCGCCGGAGCGGATGTCCTTCACCTCGTCCGGCGCGCCATCGGCCCCCGGGAACCAGACGTACGGGATGCCGCGCCGCTCGGCGTAGCGGATCTGCTTGCCGAACTTCGCCGCGCTCGGCGACACCTCGGTCGGCACCCCGCGCCGCCGCAGCGCCTCGGCCACCCGGTTGCTGGCCGTACGCCGCTCCTCGCTGGTCACCGCCACCAGCACAGCGGTCGGCACCTCTCGGGAGATCGACAGCTCGCCCGCGCCGAAGAGCAGGCCGAGCAGCCGCGTCACCCCGATCGAGATCCCCACCCCGGGGTACGAGGTGGCACCGGAGCTGGCCAGATTGTCGTACCGGCCGCCGGAGCAGATCGAGCCGAACCGCTCGTAGCCGCGCAACTGGGTCTCGTAGACAGTGCCGGTGTAGTAGTCCAGGCCCCGGGCGATGCGCAGGTCCGCGACGCAGAGGCCGGGCGAGTGCTCGGCGGCGGTCTCCACCACCCGGACCAGCTCCTCGATGCCCTCGGTCAGCAGGGGGTCGTCGACCCCGAGCGCGCGCACCGCGTCGGCGAACGAGGCGTCCGGCGCGGAGATCTCGGCCAGCGCCAGGCACGCCTTGGCCTGCGCCTCGCTCGCCCCGGCGGTCTGGGCCAACAGCTCGGCCACCTTCGCCGGGCCGATCTTGTCGAGCTTGTCGACCGCGCGCAGCGCCGCCTCCGGGTCGGTCAACCCGATGCCCCGGTAGAAGCCCTCGCAGATCTTGCGGTTGTTGACCTGGATCGTCACCGGCGGGATTGGCAGCGCGCGCAGCGCGTCCCCGATCACCAGTGGCATCTCCGCCTCGTGGTGCGGGGCCAGGGTGTCCCGGTCGACGATGTCGATGTCGGCCTGGACGAACTCCCGGTAGCGCCCCTCCTGCGGCCGCTCACCCCGCCACACCTTCTGGATCTGGTAGCGGCGGAACGGGAAGGCCAACTTGCCGGCGTTCTCCAGCACGTACCGGGCGAACGGCACGGTGAGATCGAAGTGCAGGCCGAGCTGGTCGTCGCCGGCCGCACCGTCGGCGTCGGCGTGCAGCCGGCGGATCACGTAGACCTCCTTGGAGGTCTCCCCCTTGCGCAGTAGCTGGTCCAGCGGCTCCACCGCGCGGGTCTCCAGCGGGGCGAAGCCGTACAGCTCGAAGGTGGCCCGGATCCGGTCGAGCACGAACTGCTCGGTCATCCGCTGGCCGGGCGTCCACTCGGGGAAGCCGGAGATGGGCGTGGGCTTGTTCATCACGTACTCCTTGCGGTTCCGCGGCAATGCGCGGTGACGCCGTGGGTCCGCACGGCGCAGACGACGGTTTAGAGGCCCCTGGTGGGCGCGGCCGGCGACGTGCCAGCCACCTCGACGAGGTACGGGTTGCTGGCGCGCTCACGGCCGATGGTGGTGCTGGGGCCGTGGCCGGGCAGGACGACGGTGTCGTCGGCCAGCGGGAGGATCTTGTCGCGCAGGCTGGTGAGCATCGCCGGCATGCTGCCGCCGGGCAGGTCGGTGCGGCCGATCGAGCCGGCGAAGAGCACGTCGCCGGAGAGGCAGATCTCGCCGGCCTCCCAGCCCGACCCGGCGCCGGGCAGCCGGAACAGCACCGACCCGCCGGTATGGCCCGGGGCATGGTCGACGGCGATCTCCAGACCGGCCAGCGTGAGGGTCGCGCCGTCGGTCAGCTCGGCCACGTCCTCCGGCTCGGTGTAGCTCAACCGGCCGCCGAAGAGCGAGCTCAGGTCGGTCGAGAGACCCTTGGCCGGGTCGGCCAGCATCTCCCGGTCGCCGGGGTGCACGTACGCGGTGATGCCGCGGGCACCGCAGACCGGCGCCACCGAGAAGGTGTGATCGAGGTGGCCGTGGGTGAGCAGCACAGCGGCCGGATGCAGGCGGTGCTCGGCGAGCAGCGCGTCGAGCTGGTCGAGCACCCCGATGCCGGGGTCGACCACCACGCACTGCTCCCCCGGCGCGGTGGCCACCACATAGCAGTTGGTGCCGAAGGCGTCCGCGGGAAAGCCGGCCACGAGCACTGGCGCTGTCCTTTCCGTCGAGCTGTCGTCCTGCCCAGCAGCCTAACCGGCGACGCGATCCGGTTTGCCGCGTCCGTCCCTCCCGCCCCGCCGGGCACAGTGACATCGCCCGATAAGGGCTGCTGGCGGCGGGGTGGACCTCGTACACCACATTCCCAGTCGCTAGCCGTACACTCTGGCGGGCGTGTGGCGCGGCACACGTGACGCCTGATGGGCCGGGACGCCCGGCCGCCGGCGACGACCAGGTAGAGGAAGGGGAGCACGGGTGGCTTCCAGCAGGGACCGGCAGCGCAAACTGGCGCGGGCCAAGCTCGACCGGCAGTTGGCCCGCCGAGCCGCCTCCACGCGGCGCCGTCGGCAGATCCAGGCCGGTGTCGGCGCCGCTGTGGTCCTCGTGCTGATCGTGGCCGGCTCGGCCTGGGCGCTCGGGGCCTTCGACTCCGACCCGAAGCAGAACACGGCCGCGGAGGACATCTGCCTCTGGACGCCGCAGGACGCGACGGCCAACACCAACCTCAAGGACGTCGGCACGCCGGAGACCAAGGGCCTGCCCACCGACGGCACCCGGGCGATGACCGTGACCACCAACCAGGGCGCGCCGATCACCGCGGAGTTGGATCTGACCAGCTCCCCGTGTGCCGCGGCGAGCATCACCCACCTGGCGAGCCGGTCGTTCTACGACAACACCAAGTGCCACGAGATCACCGCCGACGGCGCGCTGCGCTGCGGTGACCCCAGCGGCACCGGCCTCGGCGGGCCGACCTACTCGTTCTACGACGAGGACGTGCCGACCGTGCCGTCGGCGTCGCCGTCGGCCAGCCCGGCGCCCGGCCAGCCGCCCACGTACCCGAAGGGGACCGTGGCGATGATCTCCAACCCGCCGGGCAGCGACGGCAGTCAGTTCCTGATCTTCTTCAAGGACTTCACCACCACCGACCCCAAGTTCCCGGTGATCGGCCGGGTGACCGGCGGGCTGGACGTGGTGGAGAAGATCGGTGCCCTGCCGACCGTGGACAATGGGACGGGGGCCCAGGTCAAACCCAAGACCGACGTGGTGATCCAGAGCCTCACCGTTGGTGAGCCGGTCACCGCCGCGGCACCGTCGCCGTCGGCCTCCGGCGCCCCGGCCAGCAGCCCGAGTGCCGGCTGACCGGTCGCCCCACCCCACCCGAGCGGCACCCAGCAGCAGACAGCCAGGAGGATCCAGGCGTGACGTCCACCAGAGATCGGCAGCGCGCCGCGGCACGCGCCCGGCTCGAGAAGGAGATGGCCGAGCGCTCGGCCAAGGCCCGCAAGCGCCGGCAGACGCAGGCGATCATCGGCGCGGGCGCTGCGCTGGTGCTCGTGGTCGCCGGCACCGTCTGGTTGGCGATGAGCCTCGGCGGTGACGACGACAAGACCGACACCGCCGCCCAGGCGCCCGGCGCGTCCGAGTGCGTGTACAACCAACTGCCCGCGGACCAGCGGAGCCCGCAGATCAAGGACGTGGGGCTGCCGAGCAACCAGCAGTCCGGCACCGGCGTGCAGACCATGACGATCGACACCAACCTGGGCCCGATCACCGCCAAGGTCGACCGGTCGCTGGTGCCGTGCACGGCGGGCAGCTTCAGCTACCTCGCGGAGAAGAACTTCTTCGACAACACCAAGTGCCACCGTCTGGTGACCGAGGGCATCAAGGTGCTGCAGTGCGGTGACCCGAGCGCCACCGGCAACGGCTGGCGGGAGACCGACGGCATGGGCGGCCCGAGCTACAAGCTGCCCGAGGAGAACCTGCCCACCGACAAGCGTCCGCCGTACCCGGAGGGCGTCATCGCGATGGCCAACTCGGGCCAGCCGGGCAGCACCGGCAGCCAGTTCTTCATCGTGTACGGCGACTCGCCGCTGGACCCGGCGTACACCGTGCTCGGCACGGTCACCGGTGGCCTGGACATCGTCAAGGACGTGGCCAAGACCGGCGACGACGGGGCGTTCGCCCAGCAGGCTGGCGGTGGCCACCCGAAGAAGGAGGTCATCATCAAGGACCTCGCCATGAGCGCGCCGCAGGGCTGACGCCCGAGAAGACGACGAAGCGCCCGCCGGCTGAGCCGGCGGGCGCTGTCGTGTCCGGTAACTCTGTCGTGTCCGGGATCGGCGCCGCCCGGGGACGGCGGCTCGCGGTCAGGCGCCGGAGGTGACCCGGTACGCGTCGAAGACGCCGTCGACCTTGCGGACCGTGGCCAGCAGGTGGCCCAGGTGCTTCGGGTCGGCCATCTCGAAGCTGAACCGGCTCACCGCCACCCGGTCCCGGGTGGTGGTGACGGTGGCGGAAAGGATGTTGACCCGCTCGTCGGAGAGCACCCGGGTGACGTCGGCCAGCAGCTTGTGCCGGTCCAGAGCCTCCACCTGGATGGCCACCAGGAACGTCGAAGCGGAGGTGAGCTTCCAGCTGACCTCGACCACCCGCTCGCTCTGGGCCCGCAGGTCCTCGGCGTTGGCGCAGTCGTCGCGGTGCACGCTCACCCCGCCGGAGCGGGTGACGAAGCCGAACACCGAATCCGGTGGGACCGGGGTGCAGCAGCGGGCCAGCTTGATCCAGACGTCGCTGACGCCCCGGACCACCACGCCCGGGTCGTTGCTGCTCTGCCGGCTGCGCGGCGGCCGGGTGGCGACGGCGGTCTCGGCGATGTCCTCCGCCGCGCCCTCCTCGCCGCCGTACGCGGCCATCAGCTTCTGCACCACCGACTGCGCGGAGACCTGGCTGTCGCCGACCGCCGCGTAGAGCGAGGCCACGTCGGCGAGGTGCAGGTCCCGGGCGATCGACATCAGCGCGTCAGAGGTGAGCATCCGCTGCAACGGCATGCCCTGCTTGCGCATCGCCTTGACGATCGCGTCCTTGCCGGCCTCGATCGCCTCCTCGCGGCGCTCCTTGTTGAAGTACTGCCGGATCTTCGTACGCGCGCGAGGGCTCTTGACGAAGCCCAGCCAGTCCTGAGTCGGGCCGGCGGTCTCGGACTTCGAGGTGAAGATCTCGATCACGTCGCCGTTGGACAGCGTCGACTCCAGCGGCACCAACTTGCCGTTGACCCGCGCCCCGATGCACTTGTGCCCGACCTCGGTGTGCACCGCGTACGCGAAGTCCACCGGCGTCGAACCCGTCGGCAGCGGGATGACGTCACCCTTCGGGGTGAAGACGTACACCTCCTGGCTGGACAGGTCGAAGCGCAACGCGTCCAGGAACTCGCTCGGGTCGGCCGCCTCCCGCTGCCAGTCCAGCAACTGCCGCAGCCAGGTCATCTCGTCGATGTGCGCCGGCGGGCCGACGATCTGCGTGCCCTTGTGCTCCTTGTACTTCCAGTGCGCGGCGATGCCGAACTCAGCGGTGCGGTGCATCGCGTACGTGCGGATCTGCATCTCCACCGGCTTGCCGGTGGGCCCGATGACCGTCGTGTGCAACGACTGGTACATGTTGAACTTGGGCATCGCGATGTAGTCCTTGAACCGACCCGGCACCGGCTGCCAGTTGGCGTGGATCACGCCCAGCGCCGCGTAGCAGTCCCGAACTGTGTCGACCAGGATCCGCACCCCGACCAGGTCGTAGATGTCGTTGAAGTCGCGACCCCGCACGATCATCTTCTGGTAGATCGAGTAGAGGTGCTTCGGCCGACCGGTCGTCTCCGCCTTGATCTTCGCGGCCTTGAGGTCGGTCTGCACCTTCTGGGTCACCTGCCGCAGCAGTGCCTCACGCTGCGGCTGGTGCTCCCCGATCAGCCGGTTGATCTCCTCGTACCGCTTCGGGAACAGCGTGCCGAAGGCGAGATCCTCCAGCTCCCACTTGATGGTGTTCATACCCAGCCGGTGGGCCAGCGGGGCCAGGATCTCCAGCGTCTCCTTGGCCTTCTGCTCCTGCTTGGGCCGGGGCAGGAAGGTCAGGGTGCGCATGTTGTGCAGCCGGTCGGCCAGCTTGATCACCAGCACCCGCGGGTCCTTGGCCATCGCCACGACCATCTTGCGGATCGTCTCGGCCTTGGCCGCGTCGCCCAGCTTGACCTTGTCCAGCTTGGTGACACCGTCGACCAGCAGGGCGACCTCGCCGCCGAAGTCGGCGCGCATCTGGTCGAGGGTGTACTCGGTGTCCTCGATCGTGTCGTGCAGCAGCGCGGCGACCAGCGTGGTGGTGTCCATCCCCAGGTTGCCCAGGATGGTGGCCACCGCGAGCGGGTGCGTGATGTACGGGTCGCCGGACTTGCGGTACTGCCCGGAGTGCCATCGCGCGGCCGTGTCGAAGGCGCGTTGGAGCAGCCGGGCGTCGGCCTTGGGGTGGTTTACCCGGTGGCTCGCGATGAGCGGCTCCAGCACCTCGCTGACCTGCGAGGTCTGCCACGGCGCGTTGAACCGGGCCAGCCGGGCCCGGACCCGGCGGCCGGTGGGCGCGTTGGACAGCCCGAAACCACCGCTGGGCGACGGGTCGATGCCGGCATCGGTCGGGAACGGGACCACGACACCGTCGGCACCGGGGGACGCCTCGACGGCACCGATCGGAAGCACCGTGCCCTCGGCCGGAGCCCTGCCTGAGCCGTTACCGGTGCCCGTCACCCGGGCCGGCGCGTCACCGTTCCGGTCGGTCACCGAGCCGTCAGCGTCGCCTGTCGGGTGCACCGTGCCCTCCACCGGAGGGACGACATCGTGGGACACCGGCCTCCTCACCGCTCGCCGGAAACACACCGGCCGTACGTCGGCCGGCCTGGTCTCGCGCCGCCGGACGGCGTACCGCCGGCGTCAGCAAAGGGCAATGCTACCCGCACGGACGGTCCCCTGCCGCTCCGCCGGACGGTCGGCGCCCGGTCCGCCCGACGGGTCGCTGTTCAAACGGTCAGCAGGGCATGGACGGGACGCGGGGCCAGCCGCTCGCGGGCGCCCAGGAAAGCGAGCTCCAGCAGAACAGTGAAGCCGGTGACGGTCCCCCCGGCCCGCTCGACCAGGTCCAGCGTCGCCTCGGCGGTGCCGCCGGTGGCCAGCACGTCGTCGACCACCAGCACCCGGTGCCCGGCGGTGAAGGCGTCCTCGTGCACTTCCAGGGTGGCCTCGCCGTACTCCAGCGCGTAGGAGACCGAGTGCGCCGGGCGGGGCAGCTTGCCGGCCTTGCGCACCGGCACCACGCCCACCCCGGCCGCGTACGCGACGGCCGCCGCGACGACGAACCCGCGCGCCTCGATGCCGACCACCACGTCGAAGCCATCCCGCCCGTGGTACGCGACGATCCCGTCGACCACCTCGCGGAACACCTTGCCGTCGGCGAACAGCGGCATCAGGTCCTTGAACATGACACCGGGCTGGGGAAAGTCGGGCACATCCAGCACCCGGCTGGCGATCAGCTGGGCGGCCTCCGGGCCGCTGTCCCCGCGCGCCGCGGTGCTGTGGGTCTCCGTCACGGCTGTTCCGCTTCCTCTCCAACGACGACGGCGTCCGGCAATGCTGCTCGCACAGCATGCCGGACGCCGTTCGGGTGTTTCCTCCCGGGTCTGCCCCGGGGGCCGTCAGCGCCGCTTGGCGCCACCCGGCCGGTTGCCGCCGCCACCCGGGCGACCGCCCCGGGCACCGGTCGGCCGCTTGCCGGCCGGCCGAGCGCCCACCTTGGGTGCGGCACCGGCCAGCGCGGCGGAATCCGCGTCGAGCTGGGCGTCGGCCGTGTCGGCCTGGGCCGGGCTCGGGGCACCCTTCGGGGTGACCTCGCCACGGGCCAGCGCGCCCCGGCGGGCCAACACCCGCTTGTTGTGCGCCTGGATCCGCGGGTCGTAGTTCTTCAGCAGCGCCAGCAGCGGCGTGGCCACCAGGATGGAGGTCACGAACGCCACCGCCATACCGACGAACAGCACCAGGCCGAGGTCCTTCAGCGTGCCGGCGCCGAGCAGGCCGGCACCGATGAAGAGCAGACCACCGACCGGCAGCAGGGCGACCACCGAGGTGTTCAACGACCGCATCAGGCTCTGGTTGACGGCCAGGTTGGCCGCCTCGGAGTACGTCTGGTTGTTGTTGGCCGTGATGCCCCGGGTGTTCTCCTGGACCTTGTCGAAGACCACCACCACGTCGTAGAGCGCGAAGCCCAGGATCGTGAGGAAACCGATGATCGTCGACGGGGTGACCTCGAAGCCGACCAGCGAGTAGATGCCGGCGGTGAGGATCAGGTTCATGAACAGCGAGGAGACGGCGGCGACCGCCATCCGCCACTCGAAGCGCAGGATCAGGTAGACCATCACCAGCGCGATGAAGATGACCAGGCCGAGGACGGCCCGCTCGGTGACCTGGCTGCCCCACGCCTCGCTGACCTGGTTGCCGCTGACCTGGTTGACGTTGATGCCGAAGTCCTGCGCGATGCGCGTCTGCACCGCGTTGGCCTGCTCGGCGCTGAGCTGCCCGGTGCGCAGCTCGTAGGAGTCGCCGCCGGGGCCGCCGACCTTCTGCGCGGTGGCCACCTCGATACCGGTGTTTTCGGCGGCGAGAGCCGAGTTGACCTCCTCCTCGGCCTGCTCCAGGGTGCCGACGCTGGCCGGCACCTGGAACGAGTTACCACCGGCGAACTCGATGCCGAGGCTGAACCCACGGATCGAGAAGCTGAGGATCGCGATCAGGATCAGGATCCCGGCGACGCCGAACCAGAGCTTGCGCCGGCCGACGACGTTGAGACCGGCCTCGCCGTTGTAGAGGCGGCTCGCCAGACCGTTCTGAGCCATCTCAGGCCTCCTTGGCGCGCGGGTTGCGGGGCTGAGTCTGCTGGCTGCGGGCCGGAAGTGCCCGGCCCAGACCGCTGACCCGCGGGGACAGGAACGCCCGGGTCCGGGCGAACATCGTCATGATCGGGTGCCGGAAGAGGAAGACCACGACCAGGTCCAGCACGGTGGCCAGGCCGAGGGCGAAGGCGAAACCCTTGACCGTGCCGACCGAGACCACGTAGAGCACCACCGCGGAGAGCAGGGTGATCGCGTTGGCCGAGATGATCGTCTTACGGGCCCGGATCCAGGCCCGGGGCACCGCGCTGCGCGGACTGCGCCCCTCCCGGATCTCGTCCTTTAGTCGCTCGAAGTAGATGACGAACGAGTCCGCCGCCACGCCGAGCGAGACGATCATGCCGGCGATGCCGGCGAGGGTGAGCGTGAAGCCGATCTGCCGGCCGAGCACCACCAGCGCACCGAACACGAGCAGCGCCGAGAGGATCAGGCTCAGGAAGATGACCGAGCCGAGCAGCCGGTAGTAGAAGAACGCGTAGATGATGACCAGCAGCATGCCGATGCCGGCCGCGAGCAGACCCGCCCGCAGGTGGCTGGCGCCCAGGGTGGCGGTGACGTTCTGCCGCTCCTGCTGCTCGAAGGTCACCGGCAGCGCGCCGAAGCGCAGCTGGCCGGCGAGCGTGCTGGCGTCCTTCTGGGTGAAGTTGCCGGTGATCTGGGAGTTGCCGGTCAGCACGCCCTGGATCTCCGGCGAGGAGACGATCTCGTTGTCCAGCACGACGGCCACCCGGCACTTGCCGTCCTGACCCAGCGCGGTCGCGTCGCAGGCCTGGCCCTCGTTGTTGAACGCCTCACGGGTAAGAGCGGTCCACTTGCCCTGGCCGTCACCGGTGAAGTCCAGGCTGACCACCCAGGAGCTGGCTTGGTCGAGCACCGCGTCGGCGTCGGACACGTCGGTGCCCAGCACCTTGCCCTGGTCGAGCAGGTACTTCGAAGCGCCGTCCTCGCAGGAGACGACCTGCTGCTTCGGGTCGGAGATCGACGCCGGCGGGCGCTTGTCGAGCTGCGCGCAGCCGATCGTCGGCACGTTGAACTGCATCTGCGCCGGCAGGACGGCCACCTCTTGCGGCGACAGCGTGCCGAACGGCTTGAGCTTGTCGGCCAGCGACGGGTCGGCAGTCAGGTCGGCGGGGGCCTGCAAGCCGTTGGCGGCCTGCCACGAGGCGGCGCCGACCTTCTGCTCGACGGCCTTGCGCTGCTCCTCGATGCTGGCCGGCACCGGCTCCTCGCTGGCGCTCGGCGACGGCGCGGCGGCACTCGGCGAGGCCGATGTGGCGGGGGACGGCGTGGCGCTGGCGCTGGGCGCCGGGGCCATCCCGCCCTGCCCACCGCTGGGTGACGTGGTCACCTGCGGCGCGGCGCTGCCGGACGGGGTCGGCAACGCGCTGCCGGATGGCGCGGGGCTGGCGCTGCCCGACGGGACGGGCGTGGCGGCCGGCGGCGGCACGGCGGCCGTCCCGCTGCCGTCGGCGGCCTTGAGCACCTTGCGGAAGCGCAGCTCGGCGGCGCTGCCCACGTCGGTGAGGTCCCGGTTTTCACCGGGCAGGGAGATGACGATGTTCCGGTTGCCCTCGGTGACCACCTCGGCCTCGGCCACGCCGAACGCGTTGACCCGGCTCTCGATGATCTGGCGGGCCTCCTCGAGGTTTTCTGCCGTCGGGGGCTTGCCATCAACGCTGTTGGTCGCCTCCAGCGTCATCCGGGTGCCGCCGATCAGGTCCAGGCCGAGCCGAGGCTCGAGCCGGTCCTTGAAGCTGCCGCTGGCGCCGCCCGCGAAGAACACCAAAAGGTAGAGGACGACGAAGATGAACCCGAGCACGGCGAGCTGCCGGCCGGGCCGCATCTGTCCCTGAGGTGGTGCCACGGTTGTCCTGTCTCCCTGTACGGTCGCGCCGCTGCGCGCGGCGGCGGCGGGTGTCGGGCCGGGGGTCCCGGTCGACGGGTCTGACCTGGGCCGGCGAGGTGCCGACACGATGGCCGGACGCGCCGACGCGAGACGCCGACGGTCACGGGGACGTGCCGATGCCCGGCGTCGACCCAACTATCCAGTTTTCACGTCGCGTCCGCTGCCCCATCGGGCGCGGTGGCCCCGGGGACTGGTCGACCGGCCGTACGCCGGACCCGCCCCCGGAGGAAGGATCACTCCTTGGTGGAGTCCGCGTCCTCGGTGACCGGCTCGCTCGGCAGCTCCGCGCGGGTGATCACCCGGGCGATGGCCGGCCGGGCGTACCGGGTCTGCACGCCCGGAGCGACCTCGAGCAGGACACTGTCGTCCTCGATGCCGGTGACGGTGCCGTAGAGCCCGCCGATGGTCACAACCTCGTCGCCGGGGCCGAGGTTGGACTGCATCGACTCCGCCTCGCGGCGGCGCTTCTGCTGGGGTCGGATCATCATGAAGTACATGACACCGAAGAGCAGGGCGATCATCAGGATCGGCGTAAAGCTGCCGGCCCCGCCGCCCGCTGCTGCGTAATACACGGTTACTGAACCTTCCCATTGGCCACCTGCCCGGCACGTGGGGTGCCGGAGCGGAGGCGGATTCTCACGTCCTGTACAGACCGCGGCGAAGTCTAATCCCTGCACCTGAGAACACCGAATGCGGCACAGATCACGTTCACATCACGCCTGATCGGCATCCGACGAGAACAGATCGGGCGCCGATGGGATATCCGCCCCAAATCTACCATTCGGCGGCGTACGCCCCAGATGCCGCCAGGCGGCCTCGGTGGCCACCCGACCCCGCGGGGTACGGGCCAGCAGACCGGCGCGGACCAGGAAGGGCTCACAGACCTCCTCGACCGTGTCCGGCTGCTCCCCCACTGCCACGGCGAGGGTGGACAACCCCACCGGACCACCCCGGAACGAGTCGACCAGCGCGGTCAGCACCGCCCGGTCGAGCCGGTCCAGGCCCAGCGCGTCCACGTCGTACACGATCAACGCGGCACGGGCGGTGGCGAGATCGACCACCCCGTCGGCCCGCACCTCCGCGTAGTCGCGGACCCGACGCAACAGCCGGTTGGCGATCCGCGGTGTGCCCCGGGACCGGCCGGCGATCTCGGTCGCGCCCTCGGCGGTGATCGGCACTCCGAGAATCCGTGCCGAGCGGTGCAGCAGCGTCTCCAGGTCAGCCGGGGCGTAGAAATCCAGGTGTGCCACGAAGCCGAACCGGTCCCGCATCGGCCCGGTCAACAGGCCCGACCGGGTGGTCGCGCCGACCAGGGTGAACGGCTCGACGTCCAGCGGGATGGCGGTGGCGCCCGGTCCCTTGCCGACCACCACGTCGACCCGGAAGTCCTCCATGGCGCTGTAGAGCAGCTCCTCGGCAGGCCGGGCGATCCGGTGGATCTCGTCGATGAACAGCACGTCGCCCTCGGCGAGGCTGGTCAGGATGGCCGCCAGGTCACCGGAGCGCTCGATCGCCGGGCCGCTGGTCACCCGGATGCCCGCGCCCAACTCGGCGGCGACGATGTTGGCCAGGCTGGTCTTACCCAGGCCGGGCGGGCCGGAGAGCAGGATGTGATCCGGCGGCGAGCCCCGCCGCATGGCGCCCTGCAACAACAGGTCGAGCTGGTCGCGGACCCGGTCCTGAGCGATGAACTCGGCCAGCCTCCGGGGCCGGACGGTGGCCTCGGCGTCCCGCTCCGCGTCGCTGACGTACGCCGAGACAAGCCCTTCGGTCTCACTCACCGGGTGCGACCCAGCAGGCGGATGGCCTGCCTGAGCAGGACCGGCACGGGCGGGGTCTCGCCATCGACGGTCTCCGCCACCGCGGCCACCGCCTGGTCGGCCTGCCCGGCCGTCCAGCCCAGCCCGACCAGCGCCTGGCGGACCTGCTCGGGCCAACTGCCCCCGGTCACGCCGCCCACGCCGTCGGCGCCGATCGCCACCGGGCCGATCCGGTCGCGCAGCTCCAGCACCAGGCGCTCGGCGCCCTTCTTGCCGATCCCGGGCACCCGGGTCAGCGCGGCGGTGTCGGCGTTGGCGATCGCCTTGCGGACCGCGTCCGGGGTGTGCACGGCCAGCACCGCCTGGGCCAGCCGCGGGCCGACCCCGCTGGCGGTCTGGAGCAGCTCGAACAGCGCCTTGGCGTCGTCGTCGGCGAAGCCGTAGAGGGTCAGCGAATCCTCCCGGACCACCAGGCTGGTGGCCAGCCGGGCGGTCTGGCCGACCCGCAGGTCGGCCAGTGTCCCCGGGGCGCAGTGCACGGCCAGGCCGACCCCGCCGACCTCGATCACGGCCTGGTCCGGACCTGTCGCGGTCACCGTGCCGCGCACGCTGGCGATCATCGTGCCCCTCCTCGTCGTGCCCGGTCGGCCGCCGCGGCCAGTTTGGAACGGGTGCCGCCCCGCCACACGTGGCAGATGGCCAGGGCGAGCGCGTCGGCGGCGTCGGCCGGCTTGGGCGGCTCGGCCAGCCGCAGCAGCCGGGTCACCATCGCGGTCATCTGCGCCTTGTCGGCCTGACCGGAACCGGTCACCGCCGCCTTCACCTCGCTGGGGGTGTACGTCTGCACCGGCAACCCGGCGCGCGCCCCGGCCAGCACGGCGATGCCGCTGGCCTGCGCGGTGCCCATCACCGTGCGCACGTTGTGCTGGCTGAACACCCGCTCGACGGCGACGCTCTCCGGCTGGTGCTCGGCGACCAACTCGCTCAGCGACCGGTCCAGGTGCAGCAGCCGCAGCGACAGGTCGTCAGCCGGGTCGGTGTAGATCACGTAGTAGGCGACCAGGGTGCAGGGCCGACCGGGCACGCCCTCGACCACGCCCACCCCGCACCGGGTCAGCCCCGGGTCGACACCGAGCACCCGCACGCCGCCCCTCCCCAACCATCACCAGTACGTGTGTTCGACACACTACTGCCCGCCCTCCCACCCGCCTCAACAGACACGCCCGCCCCAGTCGATCATGGATTTGTGGTGGGCGACAGAGGCCGCAAATCTGGATCGATCGGGCACCACAACACCATGATCGACGGGAGCGGGGGTGGCCACACAGCTTTGGTGCGGAGTATGTGTCGCTGCCCCATGTGCCCAGGGCCACACAGCTCGTAACTTCTTGCGCCATGACGGCAGAACCCGTGGCGGTCCCCCACGTCGTACAGGTCGACCTCGCCGGTCGTACCGCCCTGGTCACCGGGGGCGGCAGCGGCATCGGGCGGGCCTGCGCCCTGCGACTGGGCGCGGCCGGCGCCAAGGTGCTCGTGGTGGACCGGAACCTGGAGGCGGCCCAGGCGGTGGCCGCCGAGGCCGGCGGCCACGCCGAGGGGATGGACCTCGCCGACACCGCGGCGGTGGACCGGCTCGACGTGGACGTGGACATCGTCGTCAACAACGCCGGGCTCCAGCACGTGGCGCCGCTGCAGGACTTTCCCGTCGAGCGTTTCGAGTACATCCAGCGGGTGATGGTCGAGGCGCCGTTCCTGATCATCCGCCGCGCCCTGCCGCACATGTACGCCCGGGGCTGGGGCCGGATCATCAACATCTCCTCGGTGCACGGGCTGCGCGCCTCGCCGTTCAAGGCGGCCTACGTCTCCGCCAAGCACGCCCTGGAAGGGCTGTCGAAGGTGGTCGCGCTGGAGGGCGCCGCGCACGGGGTGACCGCCAACTGCATCAACCCGGCGTACGTGCGCACCGCGCTGGTGGAGAGCCAGATCGCCGACCAGGCCGCCAGCCACGGCCTCCCGGAGACTGAGGTGATCGAGAAGATCATGCTGGCCCGGGCCGCCATCAAGCGGCTGATCGAACCGGAGGAGGTGGCCGAGCTGATGGCGTACCTCTGCTCCGCGCCGGCGGCCTTCATCACGGGCGCGTCGATCGCGCTCGACGGGGGCTGGACGGCCAACTAGTGGGCCCGAGCACAATGTCGACCATGTCGTCGCCGGTGGAGTTCCTGGAACTGCTCGCCCGCGAGGCCGCGCCGGTCGAGTTCGAGGGACCGCTGGTGGCCGCGCGGGCCGCCGGGCTGCCCGCCGACCGACTGGCCGAGCTGGAACAGGCCAGGACGGTGGCGCTGCGGGTCCGCGCGCTGCTGGAGCGCCGGCGGCGCCGGGAGACCGAGCTGTCCGGCCTGTACGACACGGTCAGCGACCTCGCCGGGCTGCGCGACCTGGACGATGTGCTGCGGGCGATCGTGCACCGGGCCCGCAACCTGCTCGGCGCCGACGTGGCCTACATGACTCTCGACGACGAGGAGCGCGGCGACACCTACATGCGGGTCACCGACGGGTCGGTCTCGGCCCGCTTCCAGCGGCTGCGGCTGCCGATGGGCGCTGGCCTCGGCGGCCTGGTGGCCCAGTCCGGTGCCCCGTACGTCACCGCCAACTACGGCGAGGACGAGCGCTTCCACCACACCGGGGAGATCGACGCCGGGGTCGGCGAGGAGGGTCTGGTGGCGATCCTCGGGGTACCGCTGCGGCTCGGCTCCACCTCGATCGGGGTCCTCTACTCGGCCAACCGCTCGGCCCGCCCGTTCGCCCGCGAGGAGGTGGCGCTGCTGGTCTCCCTGGCCGCGCACGCCGCCGTGGCGATCGACACCGCCCGGCTACTGGCCGAGACCCGCTCGGCGCTGGCCGAGCTGTCGGCGGCGAACACCACCATCCGCGCGCACAGCAGCTCTGTGGAGCGGGCGGCGGCCGCACACGACCGGATGACGGGGCTGGTGCTGCGGGGTGGCGGGGTGGAGGACGTGGCAGCCGCGGTGACCGAGGTGCTGGACGGGGCGCTGCTGGCGCTGGACGCCGAGGGCCGGCTGCTGGCCCGGGTCGGCGAGATCGACGAGCCGGACCGGGCGGACATCGTCGAGGCGGTGGCCGCGTCCCGGACCGAGGGGCGCAGCGTGCGCCGAGGCCCGCTCTGGTACGCGGCGGTGGTGGCGGGCACGGAGAACCTGGGCGCCCTGGTGCTGCGACCGGACGACGAGCTGGTCGACGCCGACCAGCGGATCCTGGAACGGGCCGCGCTGGTCACCGCACTGCTGCTGCTGTTCCGCCGCACCGTGGCCGAGGCCGAGGGGCGGGTACGCGGCGAGCTGCTGGACGACCTGATCGCCCGGCCGCTGCGCGACACCGACGCCCTGCACGACCGCGCCCGCCGGCTCGGGGTGGACCTGGACGCGCCGCACGTGCTGGTGGCGGTGGGCGACGACGCGATCGCCGCCACCGGCTCTGCCCGGCAGCGGGTGTTCTCCTGGGCCACCACGTACGCCTCGGCCCGGGGCGGCCTGGCCGCGGCCCGCGACGGCCGGGTGGTGCTGATGCTGCCCGGGCGGGACGCCGGTGCCAGCGCCCGTGCGGTGGCCCGGGACCTGTCCCGGGTGACCGGCCGGCCGGTGACCGCCGGGGCGAGCGGCCCGTCGACCGGGCCGGCGTCGCTGGCCGGCACGTTCCACGAGGCGGACCGCTGCCTCACGGCACTCGGCGCGCTGGGCCGCTCCGGCCAGGGGGCGAGCACCGCCGAGCTGGGCTTCGTCGGGCTGCTGCTGGGCACGGTCGGTGACCGGGGCGAGAAGGACGTGGCGCAGTTCCTCACCGCCACCGTCGGGCCGGTGGTCGACTACGACGCCCGGCGGGGCACGGCGCTGGTGCGGACGCTGGAGGCGTACTTCGGGGTGGGCGGCAGCCTGGCCCGGGCCGCCGAGCAGTTGCACGTGCACGTCAACACGGTGACCCAGCGGTTGGAACGGGTGGGGCAGTTGCTCGGCGCCGACTGGCAGAAGCCCGAGCGGGCGTTGGAGGTGCAGCTTGCGCTGCGCCTGCACCGGCTCCGCGCCCCCGCCAGCTGACCCCCGGCCGGCAGGCCGGACCGGTCAGCCAGCGGGCCGGGTCAGCGGGCCTGGATGCCCTCCAACACGGTGTCGACGACCTGCTCTGGCAGGGTCCGCTCGTCCAGCTCCGGGTTCCACTGCAGCACGCGCTGGATCAGCATCGGCCCGGTGAGCAGCGCCATGGTCACCTCCAGGTCGAGGTCGGGCCGGAGCACCCCCTCGCTGACGCCCCGTCGCAGCACCTCGCGCATCAGCTGCCGGCGCGGGGCGATGATGTTCTGGTAGAGCTGGAACTGGTCCGGGCTGCGGTTCACCGCGGGCACCAGGCAGGGCATGATCTTCGCCGCGCGCGGGTCGACGTTCTTCCCGATCGCGCCGACCAGCAGGATCAGGTCGTCCCGGACGGTGTGCCCCTCGGGCTGCGGCAGGACGCCCTTGAGCCGGCGCAGCGCGTCCAGCAACAGGGCGTCCTTGCCGGCCCAGCGGCGGTAGATGGTGGCCTTGCCGACCCCGGCGCGGGCAGCGATCGCCTCGATCGAGAGCGCTTCGATGGTGCTGCCCTCGGCGAGCAGGTCGAGGGTGGCCTCGATGATCGCCTCATCGGCGCGGAGGCTCCGCGGCCGCCCGGGCGACCGCGGAGCATCAGCTGTGGACGTCATGTCGGACATTGTCCCCGAACCTAGGCCGTCCCGGCCAACTCGGGCTCGGCGGCCGGCGCCGCCGGTACGGCAGCCGCGGCCTCCCGGCCCGGCATCCAGCGCAGCACCACGAGGATCCCGAGCGCGGCGACCACCGCGGACAGCGCCGCCGCCCAGTGCATGGCGGTGACGAAGGCGTCGTTGGCCGCCGAGATCAGCGTCGGCGCCGCCGGGCCGAGTTGCCCGGCCGCCGCGTACGCCCCGGAGATCGACTCGTTGGCCGCCTCGCGGGCCTGCGCGGGCAGGCCGGTCAGCGCACCGTCCACGTCGGCCCGGTAGACCGCGGAGAGCACCGAACCGAGGACCGCCACGCCGAGCGCGCCGGCCACCTGGCGGACGGTGTTGCTCACCGCGGAGCCCACGCCGGCCTTCTCGCGAGGCAGAGCCGACATGATCGACTCGGTAGCCGGCGGCATGATGTTGGCCATTCCGACGCCCTGGAAGAAGAACACGACCAGCACGATCCAGATCGGGGTGGTCGCGTCGACGAAGGCGAACGCGGCAAGTGCCACCGTGGTCAGCGCCAGCCCGACGGTGGCGACCGCCCGGCCGCCGTAGCGGCGGACCATCGCGGCGCTGCGCGGCGCGAAGATCAGCTGGGCGCCGGCGAAGGGCAGGAAGAGCAGGCCGGTCTGCAGCGGGCTGTAGTCGCGCACCAGCTGCAGGTAGAACGAGCTGAAGAACATCACGCCCATCGCGGCGAAGAACACCAGGCCGACGATGGCCACGGGTGCGGCGAACCGGGGCAGCGTGAACAGCCGGACGTCCAGCGACGGGTGGTCGCTGCGCCGCTCGTGCTGCACGAACCAGGCCAGCACCGCCAGGCCGACCAGGATCGAGCCCCAGGCCACCGGCCGGCCGAAGCCGTGCTCGCCGCCGTCGATGATGCCGTAGGAGAGGGCGACCAGGCCGATCACGGAGAGCAGGACGCCGGGCACGTCGACGCGGCCCGGGCGCGGGTCGCGCGACTCGGGGACCAGCAGCGCGACCAGGATCACGCCGGCGGCCACCACCGGCACGTTGATCAGGAAGACCGAGCCCCACCAGAAGTGCTCCAGCAGGGCGCCGCCGAGGATCGGGCCGATCGCCACGGCGAGCCCGACCGCACCGGCCCAGACGCCGATCGCCCGGCCGCGCTCACGTGGGTCGAAGACGTTGGAGATGATCGACAGCGTCACCGGCATGATGGCCGCGCCGCCGACCCCCATCAGGGCGCGGGCCGCGATCAGCTGGGCCGGGCTCTGGGCGTACGCGGAGAGCAACGACGCCAGCCCGAACAGCGCCAGGCCGATCATCAGGAAGCGCTTGCGGCCGGCGCGGTCGCCGAGCACCCCGAAGGTGAACAGCAGCCCGGCGAAGACCAGAGTGTAGGAGTTGATGGACCACTCCAGCTCGCCCTGGCTGGCGCCGAGGCCGTGCACCGGGTCGGCCAGGGTGCGCAGGGCGACGTTGAGGATCGTGTTGTCGAGGACGACCACGAGGAGGCTGATCACCAGCACCCCCAGGATCGCCCACCTCCTCGGGTGTCCGGTGTTGTCGTGCAGCTCCATGCCCGGTTCTCCCCCCGGTTTCACCCGCCGCGCAATACGATACGGGCCAGACTCGTAACTGCGGACAGCGTAAGGCCGGCATTAACGATACGGAACGGATCCGTATCGTATGTGGTGGGCGTCACGCTCGGCCCACGCCCGCTCGGTGCGGTCGGGAGGTCACCAGGCATGCGGCGGCCCGGCTCCCGGCGGTACACGTCCAGCCCGACCCGGACGCCCTCGCACGGCATCCGCCAGCATCGGATCGGTCAGCACCAGACGCACCCCCGGGTAGGTGTTCCCTACTACCCGGGGGTGCGCTGAAACAGCGCGCGGTGGACGCGCCGTCGCGGGATTTACCGGCGGCGCGCCGCCAGTCTGCGGGCCAGCGCGGCGGCGCTGCCCCAGATGCCGCGCCGGAACAGCACCACGACGAGGACGAAGATGCCGCCGGTGACCAGGCCGATCGCCTCGAACCCGGAGAACGACAACCAGTCCTCCAGCCGGACCACGATCCCGGCGCCGAGCACCCCACCCCAGAGCGTGCCGATCCCGCCGAGCACGACCACGATGACCGCCTTGCCGGAGGTGGTCCAGTGCAGCACGTCCAGTGAGACGAAGCGGTGGCCGACCGCGAACAGCCCGCCGCCGAGCCCGGCGATGAACCCGGAGAGCACGAACGCGGTGAGCTTGTAGCGGTGCACCGGATAGCCCAGCGCCCGCGCCCGGGCCGGATTGTCCCGGATGCCGACCAGCACCCGACCGAACGGCGAGTGCACGATCCGCCAGGCGGCGGCCAGCCCGAGCAGCACGATCGGCAGGATCGCGTAGTAGAAGTAGTAGTCGTCGGTGAGGTCCCAGCCGAACAACTCCCGGGGCACCCCCTGCAGGCCGTTCTCGCCCTGGGTCACCGAGCGCCACTCGTTGGCGACGTAGTAGACCATCTGCGCGAAGGCCAGGGTCACCATGGCGAAATAGATGCCGGTCCGCTTGACCGCCAGGTAACCGATCGGCACCGCCAGCACGGCCGCGGCGAGCGCCCCGGCCAGCACCGCCAGCGGGAACGGCAGGCCGGCGTGGATGGCCACCAACCCGGTGACGTACGCCGAGGTGCCCCAGAACGCGGCGTGCCCGAAGGACATCAGCCCGGTGAAGCCGAGCAGCAGGTCCACGGCGACCGCGAACAGCGCCCAGCAGAGGATGTCCACCGCCACCGCCGGGTAGAGGCCGTTGGGCAGCCAGGCGGCGGCGGCCAGCCCGACGGCGAGCAGCGCGTACCGCACCCAGCCAGGGGCGCGGGCCACGGCGACCAGTCCGGACGGTGGCGCCGCTCGGGGCGCGTCCGCCGGGGTGTCCACAGTGCTGGTCATGCCGGCGCCTCCTCACGACCGAACAGGCCGGCCGGCCGCCAGAGCAGCACGACGGCCATCACGATGAAGACGATCGTCTGCGACACGATCGGAAAGTTGGACAGGTACGCCTCGCCCCACGCCTGGACCAGGCCGATGCCGAAACCGGCGGCGACCGAGCCGAAGATCGAGCCCAGCCCACCGATCACCACCACCGCGAAGACCACGATGATCAGATCGGCGCCCATCAGCGGGTTGACCGCGCGCATCGGCGCGGCCAGCACGCCGGCCAGCCCGGCCAACCCGATGCCGAAGCCGAAGACCGGCGTCACCCAGCGTCCGACGTCGATACCGAACGCCCGGGTCAGGTCGGGCCGCTCGGTGGCCGCGCGGACCACCATGCCGATCCGGGTCCGGGTGAGCACCCACCACACCGCGACGCAGAGCAGCACCGCGAAGCCGAGGATGAACACCCGGTAGGTCGGGAAGTCGAAGAGCCCGAAGTTCACCGTCCCGCTCAACAGCGACGGGGTGGCGTACGGGCTGGACTGCACGCCGTAGCGCAGCTTCACCAGATCCTGCAGGATCAGCGTCAGGCCGAAGGTGAGCAGGAAGTTGTAGAGCGGGTCGAGTCTGGTCAGTCGGTGGATCACCGCCCGCTCCAGCGCCATGCCGAGCAGGCCCAACCCCACCGGCATGATCACCAGGGCCGCCCAGAACGGCACGCCCGCCTCGGTGAGCAGCACGTACGCGCCGAACGCGCCGAGCATGTAGAACGCGCCGTGGGCGAAGTTGACCACCCGCAGCATGCCGAAGATGACCGCGAGCCCGAGGGCGAGCAGGGCGTAGAACGCCCCGCTCACCAACCCGTTGAACGTGTTCTGCGCGAATCCGGACACAGCGTCACACGCTCACAGCTTGCAGTCCGCTGACGGCGCGCGGAACGCCTCCGCGGCGGGGATCGTCTTGAGCACCTTGACGTAGTCCCACGGCTCGGTGACCTCGGACTGCGGCTTCACCTGGGCCAGGTACGCGTCGTGCACCACCCGGTGGTCCTCGGCGCGGATCTTGCCGTTGCGCAGGAAGACGTCCTCGATTGTCTTGCCTTCCAGGCCCTTGACGACGGCGTCCGCGTCGTCGGTGCCGGCGGCCTGCACCGCCTCCAGGTACTGCAACGCCGCCGAGTAGTTGGCCGCGTGCGCGAAGGTCGGTCGGGTGCCGGCCTTCTGCTGGAACCGGTCGGCGAACTCCCGGTTCTTCGCGTCGAAGTTCCAGTACCAGGCGTCGGTGTACGTGGTGCCGGCCAGCGCCGCCGGGGTGAGCGAGTGGATGTCGGTGAGGAACATCAGCCCCACCGCGAGGCCGACGCCCTTGTCCCGCAGCTTGAACTCGTTGTACTGCTTCACCACGTTGACCAGCTCCGCACCGGCCTGCATGGTGCCCAGCACGTCCGGCTTCGGGTTCAGGTTCGGCGCCTTGAGCAGGAACGTGGAGAAGTCGCCGCTGGTGTTCGGGAACGGCGCGCCGTCCTTGCCGACGACCTTGCCGCCGGCCGCCGTGATGGCGGTGGAGAAGCTCTTCTCCATGTCCTGACCGAAGGCGTAGTTCGGGTACAGGATGTACCAGTTCTTGCCGATCTGCTCGGTGGTGGTCTTCCCCGTGCCGTTGGCCAGCATGTACGTGTCGTAGGCGTAGTGGAAGGTGTACTTGTTGCAGCTCTTGCCGGTCAGGTCGGTCGTCGCCGCGCCGATGTTGAAGTAGAGCTTCTTCTTCTCCTTGGCCACGTCGGCGACCTTCAACGCGGCCGAGGAGGTGGGCACGTCCAGGATCAGGTCGACGCCCTTGCGGTCGTACATCTCCTGGGCCTTGGAGTTGGCCACGTCCGGCTTGTTCTGGTGGTCGGCGGTCTCCACGGTGATGTCCTTGGTCACCGCCTTGTCGCCGTACTTGGCGGTGAAGTCGGCGATGGCCATCTCCACCGCCGTCACCGAGTTCTTCCCGGACAACTCCGAGTACGCCCCCGACTGGTCGTTGAGCACGCCCAGCACGATCTTGTCGCCGGTCAGCTTCTGGTCGCCGCCCGCCTGGGGTCCACCGCCGCCACAACCAGCGACCAGCACCACCGCGGCCGACGCCGCGGCCACACCCACCGTCCTGCGCATGCCCACTCCATCCATTCCGCGCTTCGTCGCGCGGATCGTTGTTGAGAGAAAAATCAGATCCCGAGGTACGCCAGCAGCTCGCGTTCCCGCGAGCGCACCTCGGAGTTGTCCATCGCCTCGGCGACGCGTCCCTCGGCCAGCAGGTAGTGCCGGTCGGCGACACCGGTGGCGAAGTGCAGGTTCTGTTCGACCAGCAGCACGGTCACCCCGTGCCGCTTGGCCTCCCGCAGCAGGTCACCGACCTGCTGCACGAGCAGTGGGGAGAGCCCTTCGGTGGGCTCGTCGCAGAGCAGCAGCCGGGCACCCATCCGCAGCACCCGGGCCAGCGCGAGCATCTGCTGCTCGCCGCCGGAGAGCATGGTGGCCGCGGAGTCGCGCCGGGTGTAGAGGGCGGGGAACGCCTCGTACACGCGCTCCAGCGACCACGGGTCGGGACCAACCCGGGGCGGCAGCGTCAGGTTCTCGGTGACGGTCAGCGTGGCGTACGCCCCGCGGTCGTCGGGTACCCAGCCCAGCCCGAGCCGGGCCCGCCGGTGCGCCGGCAGCTTCCCGACGTCGCGCCCGTCCAGTTCCACCGTGCCGCGCTGGCCGGAGTGCAGGCCCATCACGCAGCGCAGCAGGGTGGACTTGCCGGCGCCGTTGCGCCCGACCAGGGTGACCACCTCACCGGCGGCGACCTCCAGGCTGGCGTCCCGCAGCACCTGCGCCTCGCCGTACCAGGCGGAGAGGTTCTCAATGCGCAGCATCAGCGGCTCCCAGGTAGGCGGTGATCACGCGTTCGTCCGCGCGGACCTGCTCGTACGGGCCCTCGACCAGGACCTTGCCGGCCTGCAGCACGGTGACCGTGTCGGCGAGCCGGCCGACCACGCTCATGTTGTGCTCGACCATCACCACGGTCCGGCCCTGGCGGACCCGGCCGATCAGCTCGACGGTGCGGTCGACGTCTTCGAGGCCCATCCCGGCGGTCGGCTCGTCGAGCAGCAGCACCTTCGGGTCCAGTGCCAGGGCGATCGCCAGCTCCAGTGCGCGCTTGCGCCCGTACGCCAGCGCCTCGGACGGGGCGTCCGCCAGGTCGGCCAGCCCCACCATGGCCAGCAGTTCGTCGGCACGCTCGGTGTAGCGGCCCATCAGCTTCGCCGAGCGCCAGAACCGCCAGCCAAGCCCGCTCGACGACTGGAGGGCCAGCGCCACGTGCTCCCGGGCGGAGAGCTGCGGGAAGAGGCTGGTGATCTGGAACGAGCGGGCCACGCCGAGCCGGGCGACCTGCTCCGGGGGCAGCCCGGTGACGTCCCGCCCGGCCAGCTCGATCCGCCCGCCGCTGGGTCGCAGGAAGCCGGTGAGCAGGTTGAACAGGGTGGTCTTGCCGGCGCCGTTGGGGCCGACCAGCGCGTGCACACTCTCCGGCGCGACGTCGAGGTCGACGTCGTCGACCGCCCGGAAGCCCCGGAAGTCTCTGGTCAGCCCTCGGGCCGACAGGAGCGCTTGCCCGGTCATCGCCTCATCCTCCGCATGGTCGCGGCGACGGTCGATTCGGTGACCGTGGTCACAGGGCCGTCGCGTGGAGGAAACGTACGGCCGCCCCCGCGAGTCGAGCCATGTCGATGGCATCCATATTCGGCCGGCAGGAGACGTGCGCAAACGCCACTCCCCGGCGTCGCCGCCTTGACCGAGCCGCCTAGGTTGATGATCCACACAGCCCAGCGAAAGGCCCCCAACCCATGCCCGTCGGCTTCACCATGGCGATCGTCTTCGCCGTCGCCCTGGCGATCAGCGCCGTCCTGGCGCTCGTCGCCCCCAGAAGCGCGGTGAAACGGACGGCCGCCCTCGCGGCGCTCGGCCTCCTCGCCGTCACCGTGCTGATCGGCGTCGCCTCCAGCGCCCACTCGGTGCCCATCCGCTCGGTCGGCATCGTCACCAGCTTCGGCAAGCCCACCGGCGAGGTGACCGGATCCGGCCTGAAGTGGGTGGCCCCCTGGCAGAAGGTCGGCGAGTGGGACGCGGGCCGGCAGAAGTACGACCACATCGGCGGCAACAACTGTGTCCGGGTCCGCACCGGCACGCTCGCCGACGCCTGCGTCGAGGTGCTCATCGAGTGGCAGGTCAAGCCGGAGAACGCGCCGAAGCAGTTCATGGACTACAAGGGAGACTTCACCAGCTTCCGGGGCCAGCGGGTGGGCGTGCAGCTCGACAGCGCGGTCAACGACGCGTTCGCCGCGTACAACCCGCTGGAGAAGATCGACGCTCAGACCGGTGACCTCAACGTCGACCTGAAGCCGTTCGCGGCGAACATCAAGGCCAGCGCGGACACCCGGCTCGCCACCGACGTGGACATCCTCTCGGTGACCATCACCCGGGTGAACCACGACGAAAAGACCGAGAGCAACATCAAGGCGTTCCAGGACAAGCTGGCACAGACCCGCAACCTGGAGCAGGACCGCAAGAACGCCGAGATCTCGAAGCAGATCACCGAGACCAACGCGAAGGTCGACAAGGTGACCCGCTGCCTGGAGATCGCCGAGAAGAACGGCGCCAACCCGGGTCTCTGCATTAACCCGGGCATCGTCACCGGCAAGTGACCGGGACCGGCCCCACCCGCACCGGGTGGGGCCGGGTCACCCGACGATCGTCACGCGCTGACGGCGTAGTCCGGCAGGGCCAGCCCGCCGGCCTGGCTGAAGACGAGCCGCGCGGTGAGCTTCCGCAACGGGCGGGAGGTCATCGCGCGCACAGCTGTGTCGCGCAGGCGAATCGCGGTCCGGGTCGCCGGCAGGAAGCCGGAGATGCCTCCACCCGGAATTTCCTGCCCGCGCGCCACGTGCGCCCGCAGCGTCTCCTCGTAGCGGCGGTACGCGACGACGTGGTCACCACGGGCGGCCGCCAGCTCACCGGCGAGCACGTACGCCCCGACCAGGGACAGGCTCGTTCCCTGCCCGGTCAGTGGGGACGGGCACCAGGCGGCGTCGCCGAGCAGCGCTACCCGCCCGGTGCTCCAGGTGTCCATCCGCACCTGCCCGTACCGGTCGAAGTAGAAGTCGGGGGCGTCGGGCATCGCCGCCAGCAGTTCCCCGGTCCGCCAGCCGACGTCGGCGAAGCGCTCGGCGAGGAACCGCTGCTGGGCGTCCCGGTCCCGGCGGTCCAGGTCGATCGGCGGGGAGACGAAGCTGAACAGCGCGCTCGTTCGGCCGTGCCGGTTCGGTCGGGTGGCGACCACCCGGCCGCCCGGAGCGTTGTGCATCTCGAACCAGCCGCTCTCGTTCCGGTACGGAGTGGTGAAGTAGGCCAGGTAGGCCCCGAGGGGCCGGACGTACGCCGACTCGGGGCCGAAGGCCAGCGCCCGGGTACGCGAGTGCGAGCCGTCTGCCCCGACGACCAGGCCCACGGTGCGCGGGGCGGATCGCGCGAAGGTGAGCCGCACCCCGTCCCCGGTCTGCGTGAGCGTCTCGATCGAGTCGTCGAAGAGGTACTCCACGTCGGCGCGGGTCTCCTCGTACAGCAAGCGGGCCAGGTCGCCGCGCTCGATCTCGATGTCCGCCACGACGCCCTCGCCGTCGAAGGCGTGCACCGGCATCCGGCTGCGCACCCGACCCCGCGCGTCGACGTACGCCATGCCCTGCTCCCGGACGCACTCGGCCCGGATCCGGGCGGTCAGCCCCATCCGTTCGACGACCTCACGGGCGGTCCCCCGCACGTCCACCGCCTGCCCGCCGGGGCGGAGCCCGGCCGCCCGCTCCACGACGGTGACGGCGAAGCCGTGCCGGCGCAGCCAGAAGGCCAGCGCGGGGCCGGCCACACCAGCGCCGGAGATGAGTACGGTCCTGTCGTTCATCGCACCGCTCCTGAGATTGCGTGTACACCGTCAACCCGGCCGTCGCCGAGGTCCGGACGGGAGGTCTCCCCCGCGCGCTGAACCGTAGTTTCCACCGTGCTCAGCGGGCCCGTTCCGACCTAGTACGCTCGGCCGGGGAGGGTCGCTGGGAGCGGCTCGTACTAGTACGCTGCACCGGAGGTGTTCCATGACCGGTTCCGAGCCGCCGTACCGGCGGATCGCCGCGGGGATCCGCCGCCGGATCGACCTCGGCGAGCTGCGTCCGGGCGATCGGGTGCCGTCGGCCCGGCAGCTCACCCGCGAGCACGGGGTGGCCATCGCCACCGCCACCAAGGTCCTCGCGCTGCTACGCGACGAGGGGATGGTGCTGACCCGGCCGGGGGCGGGCACCGTGGTCGCCCCGCCCCGCGCGGCGGTGCCGCAGGCGGGTCGGAGCGGCGACGGCGCGGAGCGGGATCTGACCCGGGAGCGGCTGATCCGGGCCGCGATCGCGCGGGCCGACGCGGGCGGCCTGGCTGCTGTGTCGATGCGGCAGATCGCCGCCGAGCTGGGGGTGTCCACGATGTCGCTCTACCGGCACGTGCGCGGCCGGGACGAGCTGATCCTCACGATGGCGGACACGGCCCTGGCCAACGCGCCACTGCCGGCCGTCGCGCCAGCCGGCTGGCGGGCCCGGCTGGAGCTGCTCGCCCGAGCGCAGTGGGCGACCTACCGGCGGCACCGTTGGCTGCCGCACGTCATCTCGATCGCCCGCCCGCAGGTGCTGCCCCATGCCATGGCGCACACCGAGTGGGGCCTGCGGGCCACCGCCGGTGCGGGCCTCGACCGGCACGTGCGCTGGCACGTCGCCATCACGCTGATGGCGTACGTACGCGGCATCGCGACGAACCTGGAGATGCGGGCGCAGGCGGAGCAGGACAGCGGCCTCACCGACGAGCAGTGGGTGGACCGCCAGGTGACCACGTTCCAGCACGTGATCGCGAGCGGCGGCTACTCCACGATGGCCGCGCTCACTGACGAGGGCGACCTGGACCTCGACCTGGAGAGCGTCTTCGAGTTCGGCCTGCGGCGGCTCCTCGACGGGTACGCCGCGTTGATCGAGCAGCGGCCGCCGGCCGGACCTCAGCTCAGCCCGGGAAGCTGACCACCCAGCGGGCGCCCTCGCCCCGCGCCAGCCGATCGAACGCGGCCGGCGCCTCGTCGAGGGTGACCACCCCACTGACCAACGGTGCGAGGTCCAGGGTGCCGTCGAGCGCGGCCCGGGCCAGCTCGGGCACCTCGCGGTCGGGGTCGGACGAGCCGTACACCGAGGAGCGCAGCGTACGGGCGGAGTGGAAGATGTCCAGCGCGCCGAGGCTGACCATGTCGTCCCTGGCGCCCATGCCGACCACGGTCACCGCTCCCCCGCGCCGGGTGAGCCGCCAGGCCGCCCGGATGGTGGCGGCGCGACCGACGCACTCGAAGGCGTGGTCGACGCCCCGACCCTCGGTGCGCGCCCGCACGTCCTTGGAGAGCCGGTCGTCGGAGAGCAGGAAGTCGGTCGCGCCGGCGGCGAGCGCCAGGTCGCGCTTCGCCTCGGCGACGTCGACGGCGAGGATCGGCGTGGCGCCGGCCCGGCGGGCCGCGGTGAGCACGGCGAGCCCGACCCCGCCGAGCCCGATCACCGCCACCGACTCGCCGGGGGCCACCCGGGCGGTGCTGCGGACCGCGCCGGCGCCGGTGAGCACCGCGCAGCCGAGCAGGGCGGCCCGCTCGGGGGGCAGCCCGGCGGGGATCGGGATGACGGCGCTCTCGGGCACGACCACCGCCTCGGCGAGCGCGCCGAGGCCGAGGGTGAGGTGCAGCGGGGTGCCGTCGTCGGTCTCGCCGCGCGCCACGGTCGGCGCGGTGTTGGCGGCGCAGAGCCACGGCTCGTCGTGCTGACACCACCAGCAGGCCCGGCAGGCGGGCGCCCAGTTGAGCACCACCGGAGTGCCGACCGCCAGCCGGCTGCCCGGCCCGGCCTCGGCCACCACCCCGGTCGCCTCGTGCCCGAGCACCAGCGGGAACTTCGCGGCGAGGGTGCCGTTCACCATGGACAGGTCGGAGTGGCAGACGCCGGCTGCGTGGATCGTCACCCGCAGCTCGCCGGGGCCGGGCGCGGGCAGGCGTACCTGCTCGACCCGCAGCTCGGCGCCGGACCCGCGCGCGACCAGCGCCCGCACGGTGACCGGGCCGCTCATCGCTGGATCGCCTTCAGCTCGCAGAACTCGGCGAGGCCGTGCACGCCCAACTCCCGGCCGAGGCCGGACTGCTTGTAACCGCCGAACGGGGCGAGCGGGTTGAACGGCGCGCCGTTGATGTCGACGGCGCCGGTGCGCAGCCGCCGGGCCACCGCCAGCGCGGCGTCGGTGTCGGCCGACCAGACCGCCCCGGCCAGCCCGTACTTCGAGTTGTTGGCGATGGCCACGGCCTCGTCGGTGTCGTCGAATGGGATGACGGCGAGCACCGGGCCGAAGACCTCTTCCTGGGCGAGCGCGCTGTCCGGATGGACGTCGGCGAAGACGGTCGGGGCGACGAAGTGCCCCCGGGCGGGCACCGGGGCGTCCGGGCCGCCGACGACCAGTCGGGCGCCGTCGGCGAGGGCCCGGTCGACGTGGCCGCGGACCCGCTCGGCCTGGGCGGCGGAGACCAGTGGGCCGAGCCGGGTGGCCGGGTCGAACGGGTCGCCGAGGCGGTAGCCGGCCACCGCCGCGGCGATCAGGTCGAGCGCCTCGGCGTACCGGTCGCGGTGCACCAGCATCCGGGTCCACGCGGTGCAGGTCTGGCCGGAGTTGATCAGGGCGTTGCCGACGCCTACCTTGACGGCGGTGGCCAGGTCGGCGTCGGGGAGGATCACGTTGGCGGACTTGCCGCCCAGCTCCAGCGCGACCCGGGCGATCCGGTCGGCGGCGAGCCGCATGATCCGCGCGCCGGTGGCGGTGGAGCCGGTGAACGAGACCAGGTCGACGTCGGGGTGCCCGGCGAGCGCCTCGCCGACCACCGGGCCGGTGCCGGGGACCAGGTTGAGCACACCCGGCGGCAGCCCGGCCTCGGTGACCGCGTCGAAGAGCAGGTACGCGGTCAACGGGGTCAGCTCGCTGGGCTTGAGCACCACCGTGCAGCCGGCCGCCAGCGCGGGCGCCAGCTTCGCCATCACCTGGTGCAGTGGGTAGTTCCACGGGGTGATCGCGCCGACCACCCCGATCGGTTCGCGGACGACGAGGGAGTTGCCGATGCTCTCCTCGACCGGCGGGCGGGCGGCGAGCGCGACGTGGTCGCGCAGCACGGTCAGCGGCAACCCGACCTGCACCCGGGTGGCGAGCTTGAGCGGCGCGCCCATCTCCACGGCGATCGTGCGGGCGAGGTCGTCGGCGCGCGCGGCGAGCGCGGTGTGCAGCCGGTCGAGGTGAGCGGACCGCTCGGCGGGGGCGGCGGCCGACCAGCCGGGGAAGGCGGCGCGGGCCGCGGCGACGGCGCGGGCCACGTCGGCCGGGGTGCCGGCCGGCACCTGCCCGATCAGCTCACCGGTGCTCGGGTTCTCCACTCCGATCACGTCACTGGCGGTGGACTCGGTCCACTCGCCGGCGATGTGCAGGTGGCGCCGGAGGCGCAGGGCGTCGGGCAGCACCTGCGACGGCGGGGCGGCGAGGTCCATGTCGTCCCTTCGGGGGTGGGCGATGGGCGAGGAAACTAGCGCTGGGAGTTTGGACGCTACCCGCTGGGCCGGGCGGACTCCACCGGGTCGAGTGGGCCGACGGTGCGGGCGTACTCGGCGGCCAGGCCGTGCAGCAGGGCGTCCAGGCCGAGGGCGAAGGCGCCCTCGTCCACGCTCTGCTGGTGCTCGGCGAGCCGGTGCGCCTGGCGCAGGTGCGGATAGTGCGCGGCGTACAGCTCGGGGTCCTCGACGAAGCCCCGGGCGAACGAGCCAAGCGCCGACCCGGCCACGAAGTAGCGCAGCGCCGCCCCGATGTGGGTGGCCCGGGCCGGCGGCCAGCCGGCACGCACTAGCCCGCCGTAGACCGCGTCGGCCATGGCCAGCGCGGCGGGCCGACGCCCGGGCCCCTGAGCCAGGAACGGCACGATGTTCGGGTGCGCGGTGAGCGCCCGTCGGTACGACCAGGCCCAGTCGCGCAGCGCGGCGGCCCAGTCCCGGCTGGCGAAGCCGCTGGTGTCAACGGCGGCGGCGACCGTGTCGGCCACCGCGTCCAGGATCTCGTCCTTGGTGGCGAAGTGGTTGTAGAGCGAGGGACCGCGCACGCCCAGCTCGGCGGCGAGCCGGCGGGTGGAGAACGCCGACAGGCCCTCGGCGTCGATCACCGCCGCGGCGGTCTCGACGATGAGCTGCCGGGTGAGCCGGGGCTGACGTGGTCGGGGCACTGCGCTCCTCGCGGTCTCGGCAGTAGGGTCTGGACGCAGCAAAACTTGCACCGCTAGTTTAAGGGTGACCGGCTGCGCCAACGCCAGGAGGACCACCGTGGACTTTTCGCTGACCGACGAGGAGCGGGCGGTACGGGACACCGTCCGGTCGTTCATCCGCCGCGAGGTGATGCCGCTGGAGGCGGAGGTGCTCCGCCGGGAGCGCGCGCACCAGCCGGGCCTGGACCACTCCGAGGTGCGCGAGCTGCAACTCAAGGCCCGCAAGTTCGGGTTCTGGGGCCTGGCCACGCCGGAGGAGTACGGCGGGATGGACCTGCCGGCCGTACTCCAGTCACTGATCTGGACGGAGCTGGGCCACACCGTCGTGCCGTTCCGCTTCGGCGGCGAGGCGGACAACATTCTGTTCCACGCCACCGAGGAGCAGAAGCGGGAGTTCCTCATCCCGACCATCGAGGGCGAGCGGCGCTCCTGCTTCGCGATCACCGAGCCGGGCGCCGGGTCGGACGCGGCGAACATCCGGCTGTCCGCCCGCCGCGACGGCGACGACTGGATCCTCGACGGCGAGAAGACCTTCATCACCGGCGGCAACGACGCCGACTTCGCCATCGTGGTGGCGGTGACCGACCGGGAGAAGGGCGCCCGCAACGGCGGGGCCACCGCGTTCCTGGTGGATCGGTCAATGGGCTGGCGCTCGGAGTTCATCCAGACCATGGGCGAGGGCGGCCCGGCGTCGCTGATCTTCGACGGCGTCCGCGTGCCGCACCGCAACATCCTCGGCGAGATCGGGCAGGGCTTCACCCTCGGCATGGAGTGGATCGGCAAGGGCCGCTACACCATCCCGTCGCACGCCATCGGCATCGCCGAACGGGTCCTGCAGATGGCGATCGACCACGCCAACACCCGGGAGACCTTCGGCGCGAAGATCGGCACCAACCAGGCCATCCAGTGGATGATCGCCGACTCGGAGACCGAGCTGGAAGCCGCCCGCTGGCTGGTGCTGAAGTCGGCGTGGACGGTCGACCAGGGCATGGACCCCCGACACGCCTCGTCGATGGGCAAGCTCTACGGCGCCGGCATGGTCAACCGGGTGGTCGACCGGGTGCTCCAGATCCACGGCGGCATGGGCTACACCCGAGAGCTGCCCATCGAGCGCTGGTACCGGCAGGTCCGGCTGTACCGGATCTTCGAGGGCACCGACGAGATGCAGCGGCTGATCATCTCGCGGGACCTGCTGCGCGGGTACACGAAGATCGGCGGTCACCTGGCCTGAGCGGGCGTGGCGCTGACCGGCTCAGCCGGTCAGCGCCGTCAGCGCGGCGTCCACATCGGCCTCGGTGGAGTAGAGGTGGAACGACGCCCGGACCCGCCCGGCCCGTACCGCCGCGCGGATTCCGGCCACCGCCAGCCGCCGCTCCGCGTCGGGCACGTCGACGGTGACGATCGCGCTCTCCCCCGGCGGGCGGCCCAGCCCGGTCAGGAACCGGTTGGCCAGCGCCACGTCGTGCGCCTGGATCGCCGGCACGCCGATCTCGGCGATCAACTCCAGGGCGGGCGCGGCCCCGACCCAGCTGAACCAGGCCGGTGAGATATCGAACCGGCGAGCGTCGTCGGCCAACCGCAGCGGCGGGCCGTAGTAGGAGGCGTGCGGGTCGCGGCCCGCGTACCAGCCGGCGGCGTCCGGGCGCAGCCGGTCACGCAACGCCGGGGCCAGATAGGCGTACGCGCAGCCACGCGGGCCCATCACCCACTTGTAACCGCTCACCACCACCACGTCGGCCAGGCTCCCGTCGAACGGCAGCCAGCCGCACGCCTGGCTCGCGTCCACCACGATCAGCGCACCGTGCGCGCGGGCCGCAGCCACGATCTCGTCGTACGCCGCGACGTGGCCGTCGGCCGACTGCACCAGGCTGAACGCGACCAGGTCGGTGTCGGCGTCGATCGCGTCGACCAGCCCTTCCGGCGGCACGGTGCGGACGTTGACGCCGCGCTCCTCCTGCACCAGCCAGGGGAAGAGGTTCGAGGTGA
Organism: Micromonospora sp. NPDC005173; assembly: GCF_040608515.1. Lineage (NCBI taxonomy): Bacteria > Bacillati > Actinomycetota > Actinomycetes > Micromonosporales > Micromonosporaceae > Micromonospora > Micromonospora sp. NPDC005173. The sequence goes on along the minus strand of NZ_JBEXIK010000010.1, from coordinate 42,754 downwards.
ACTCGACCTCGGGAACCAGCACCGTCGTACCGGCCGGCAGCGACGCCGCGACCGGAGCCAGCATCTGCGAGGCGGTCGCGCCGACCGCCACGTCCTCGCCCGGCACCCCGATCAGGCCGGCGAACGCGGTCCGGGCCCGGTTCACGGAGTCCCCCCAGCCCTCCCAGGACGTCCGGCCGACCCGCCAGTCGGCCAGAGCCTCCTGCATCGCCGTCCAGGCCGGCTCGGGCGGCAACCCGTAGGAGGCGGTGTTCAACCAGCCGGGCTCCGGCTGCCAGAGCTTCTGTGCCTGCTCAATGTCCACGCGACCGACGCTAGGCGGAGCGCCCTGGCATGGGCACGGCCAATTGGCGACCGGCGGCCTGCGGCACACCGATGAGCTACCCGTCGGCGGCGGGCGGGCATCGCCGTAACAAGCGTGATGACTCTGAGGTATGGATATGACACTGAGGTATCACGCTCGCCGCCGACACCCTGCCGGTCGAGCAGCGCTGTCGAGCTGCTCGGATCCGGCGTCATCCAAGCGCATCCCACCCTCGGGCTCACGCCTTCCCGTCTCGGTCGGCCGAATCAGGGGCGGGCGGGTGGATCCGGGCGAGGCCGTCGGCGAGACTGGCGAGCCACCGATCGGCCTCCACCAGATGCCGGACCGAGGACCGCGAGTCGACCTCGCCGAGCAACGGGCGGATTCGGTCGAGTTCGTCGACGCAGCCGGGCGGGGTGGGCACCGGCCCCGAAGGCCGGCCGTGCTCGACCTGGTCGGCGAGGTCGTCGTACGCCGAGCGCAGCTCGCCGGCGGACTCCCGCAGCAATGCCGTGGCCGGCGGCCAGCCGGCGAGGCAGCCGGGCGGGTTGCGCCGCAGCAGCGACTCAGCGCCGGACATCACGTGGTGCCCGGCGCCCAGGACCGCGTCCCAGTCCACCCGCCGGCTCGACGGATCGTGCCGCTCCGAGTGGTACTGGCAGTGCGACGAGTCGACCAGGATCATCCGTTGACCGACCCGGTGGAAGGCACGGTCGGGCGGAGGACCGCCGAGCAGCGCCTGGACGGTCTGCTCGACCGCGTCTCCGCTGGCCGCCAGGTAGCGGGCGGCGTTGCGCCGAAGGTCGTGGCTTGCGCCGCGCGGCCACATCGCCACGCCGACCAGCACGCCGATCACCGCGCCGAGCACAACGTCGACCAGGCGGGCCTCGGCGAGCCGCCATCCTTTGGGGCCGAGTTGGGCGAAGACGAACGTCAGCAGCAGGGTGAACAGCGCCTGTTGCCAGACCGGACCCAGCAGGCGACCGACGCCGAAGGCCAGCATCAGCGCGAACGGCAACGCGACGGCGTAGACGATCGGCTCGTCGATGACGAACATCAGCAGTCCGCTGACGATGGCGCCGGCGATCGTGCCAAGCACCGCGGGCCGCAGCGCGGTGCGGGTGTCGGCGGCCGAGGTGCGTAGGACGGTGAGGGTGGCCAGCAGCACCCAGAAGCCGTGGGTGAGCTGCAACACCCCGGCGGCCACCCGGGCGATGGCCAGCGCCACGGCCAGCCGCAGCGAGCTGTGCAGGTGTTCGGAGCGGGGCGCCAGGTGGGCGCGGAACTGCCGCCAGTACAACGTCCATGGACTGCGCCTCGCGTACTCGAAGAGCCCTGAGTAGGTATCCCCGTCGTCGAGTCGCGATCCGCTGGCCACCCGGGTCCCGACCGTGAAGACCCGCACCTGGTCGGCGAGGGCCAGCGCGGTGGCGTCCCGGCACAACCGGAACACGTCCGGCACGTCGCGACCGCCGTCCTGCCCAGCGGGGTACGCCCCCTCGGCCCGCCCGATCGCGGCGTCCAGGTCGCCGAGGTCAACCGGCGGCGTACCCGGCGACAGGCTCCGGCCGGCGGCACGGGTCGTGTCGGCGCACGACCGCAGGAGCCGCGCCGCCGCCAACTCCGGAGTCGGCGCCGGTGGGCCGTCAGCCGTCAGCCGGTCCGCCTCTGCGAGGACCTCCCGCAGCGCCGACGCGCAGATCCGCAGCGCCCGATCACGAGCGCCGGCGGCGATCGGTGCCCAGGCCGCGGGAGTACGGCTCAGGGCGAGCCCCGCCACCGCGCCGTACGCCTGCTCGCGGTGCGTCTCCCGACCGCCGTGACCGCCGTGCGGGTCGGTCAGCGCGTCCGACGTGGCATTGAGGAACGCCGCGACGCCATCCGCCGCGTCGGTGAGTCGTTGCCGGTAGGAGACCGGAACCGGATCGGGCCAGAGGACCACCTCGGCCACAGCGAGCAGCACGATGGCGAGCGTGACCCCACCCAGCCGCTGCGGCAGGGTGCCCGGTTGGTACGGCGGGAACGACGCCAGGATGTAGAAGAGCTGGAACGCGCTGCCCAGCCCGACGAGGCGCGGGTTGCCGACCCCGGCGAACGCCACGACGAACCCGATGACCAGCATCCCGCCGGCCGCCGCCCAGGTGCTCCACGCCAGCAGCGTGCCCACGGTGATCAGCGCCCAGACCACCGGCAGCGACGTGATCAGGATCCGCGCCCGCTGGCGCGCCGGGCCGGGCAGCTGCGCGAACGACCCGGCGGCGACCGTGCCGAACAGGCCGTACGTCGCGAGCACTGGGTTCCCCGCGCCGTAGCGGCAGGCGTAGAAGACGAGGGAGGCGACGAGTGTCAGGCGTGCCGCACGCCGCAGGACGGCATCCCCCGGGTCACGACGACGAAGCCGGCCCAGGAGGCTGGTTCCGAGCACGCCTGGTCCCCCGGGTTCGTCGCCACGCCCCTATCCCCGGTTGACCATCTTCCCCGGTGGCGGCGGCTTTCGCTGCGAATCGTCAGCTATGCCGCCCACTCGGCCCGGGGGCTCAGCTGGCCCGCCTTTCTGGTTGGCGTTCCCGTTGCACTGGGGCCGGGTCGCCGTCGGAGCGGACGTGACCGTCGGCAATGGACGCGGCGACACTGACTGCGTCGGTCCGGCACCGCGATGGCGGGCATCATCGCCGCTGACAGCAGCCTACTTCTGGTTGAACGTCTGCTTCGCGTTGAACACGCAGGTCCAGATCATCATCGGCGCGCCCGCCGCGTGGCCGTCGACGTCCAGACACCTGCCGGTCAGGCGGTTGAAAAGTGAGCGGCGCCCGTCCTTCTCGATCCACTCCCACTTCTGGGCATGCACGGTGGTGCAGTTGGCGGACTGCACGGCAACGCCGTCGCGCTTCTCACCCCAGGCGACGTCCAGGCAGAGGCTGCCTACCCGGATGGTGCCGTCGGACGAGAAGGACCACCACTGGTTCCGCACCTCCTGGCACTTGCGCAGCGTAACCCGCACGCCGTCGCGTTCGCCGCTGTTGAGGCAGAGCCCGGTCTCCTTGCCGACGATCTGCTTGGCGCCGGCCGGCCGGACCGGCGCAGCGGGTGGTGGAGCCGCCGTCGCCGAGGGCTGCTGCCCTGGGATCCCCGCAGCGGCCGTCGAACCACTGCCCGACCCGGTCGACGGGCGCCCCGCACCTCCTGCCGGTGGGGCACTCGCCGATCCGGACGGCGGACCGGCGGCTAGCGGCAGCCCCTGGAAGCCATCCGTGATCAGCTCGAAGATCCCCCGGCTGACCGACCACTCGGCGTCCGAGGTGGTCCAGCCGATCGTGTACGCGTGTCCATTGCGATCGACGAAGGCGCGGCTCGTCGCCCGCATCGGCGTGCCGTTGGCATCGGTGTACGTCCACTCCCACTCGGCCGCCCGCACCTGGTAGTTCAGCGCGGCGAGCCGGACCCGTCGGTAGTTGCCGTACCGTTGACGCTCCGACTTTTCCCGCGTTCGTAGCCCGGCGACCAGATCCGCGGGGATCGGCCGGAGTTCGTCGAGGACGAACTGCCGGCTGCCGCCCGACTCGCGGAATTCGACCCCCTCGCCAACGCGTTGCGACCGCCAACCGTCCGGCACCGGCACGAGGAAGCGGGGGTCGTCCCGGTGGTAGCGCCAGCCGGCCGACGGCGGCGGCAGCACCTGGGACACCGCCTCTTCGGCGATTGGAGAGGGATTGGCGGTCGGCGCCGCTCTGCCCGCTTCGCCGAATGGCCGGCCGCTCAGCAGCGACGCGCTCACCACCAGCACGACCAGTACGGCAGCGGCGATCGAGCCGACCAGCCAACCCCGACGCCGCCGGGCCGGGCCGCTGGTCGGACCGGCCGCGGGGTCCGGCGGCGCGGCCGACTCGGGAATTGACGAGCTCGGGTCGGACCCGGACGACGTCGCGGAGACCACCGGCAACGAGTCCGTCGTCACAGCAGGAGGCGGCGACGTGGCGCTCGCCGGTGGGTCGGTCGACGGATCGACCGGCCCGCCGGACCCGGCGGTGACGAACTCGGGCACGATCGATCGGGGCGTACCGTCGCCGGTGTTGATCCGCGTGAACGGCACGGCCGGTCCCGATGCGGCGGGCGTCGGGCCGACCGGGCCGACCGGGTTGCCCTGGTCGGCGGCGTGCCGCAGAAGGCGCTCCGCCTCCTCGGCGCTGATCCGTTGATCCGGCTCTCGACGCAGCAGTCCTTCGAGGAGCGGGGTCAGTTGGCCGGCTCGCTGGGCCGATGGTGGCGCCTCGGTGGCGAGCGCCGCCAGCGTCGCCATCGGAGACGAGCGGTGATACGGGGTGCGGCCCTCGACCGCCGCGTAGAGGGTGGCGCCGAGCGACCAGAGGTCGGCGGCCGGGCCGACCTCGCCGTCGGTGGCCCGCTCCGGTGCGAGGTACGCCGGTGAGCCGAGCACCATCCCGGTCTGGGTCATCCGCGGATCGCCGGGGAGGGTGGCCAGCCCGAAATCGGTCAGCACCACCCGGCCGTCGTCGGCGAGCAGTACGTTGGCCGGCTTCACGTCCCGGTGCAGTACGCCGGCCCGGTGTGCGGCCCGCAGCGCACTCAGCACGCCCAGCCCGATCCGCGCGGCGCGGGCCGCCGACATCGGCCCCTCGGCTTCGAGTACCTCATGCAGGGATCGGGACGGGACGAGCTCCATCACGATCCACGGGTCGTCGCCCGAGTGCAGCACGTCGAAGACGCGTACCACGTTGACGTGGCCCAGGCGGGCGACGGCCCGCGCCTCGCGCATGGACCGTTCGCGCATCTCGCGGCGTTCGTCGTCGCGCAGACCGGGCGGCGCCACCAACTCCTTGATGGCCACGTCTCGCTGGAGCATCTCGTCCCGGGCCTGCCACACGCGGCCCATCCCGCCCTGGCCGAGCGGACGGACCAATCGGTAACGATCGGCAATCATTTGTCGAGAAGCGTCGGGCCCGACAGGAAATGTACCCGGCAATGATTACATGCCCAATTTCTGCGGCAGGCGAGAACCCGACAGTTACGTGTGTCACACGTCGGCTCGGCGGTTCCCACCCCACCATTTCGACCAACTCCACCATGGACACCAGCATTGTTGCCCAGCGCGATGTTACCAACACGTAGATCGACTACGCGGCCATGGACACCGAATGAATCGAATCCACAGTAACCAAACATGCGTGGCTCCCGGTCCCTCCGGAATCAACCCAGGCAGCGTGAACAGCCCGTCTACGGGCTGAGGGCTCCGGTGCCTGCTGGTGTTGCTCGCCCGCCAGTCTCCCCAACTGATTCACGCCACCGCACCGCGTCGCCTGTGGACGGCGAAGCTCTGTGCAGACGCGGGAGCAATGGCGAGTGGTTTATCGACTAGCGGGATAAGACGTAGCGGTGTCTGACGACACGGTGTTGTCCGCGGAGAAATCAAAAAGGCCGATCCAACGAATCGGCTATGGTGCAGAAGATGACCGGGCTGATCATCATCTTGATCAGGTTGACGAAGCCGGTGCCGATCGGCGTGAGTTCCTTGCCGAAATGCCGAACAGGCCGAGTTCCCCGCGCCGTAGCGGCAGGCATAGATGACGACGGAGGCGACGAGTGTCAGCCGTGCCGGCGCCGCAGGACGGCATCCCCCGGGTCACGGCGACGAAGCCGGCCCAGGAGGCTGGTTCCGAGCACGCCTGGTCCCCCGGGTTCGTCGCAGCACCCTCCCCGGCCAACCATTCTCCAACGAGGTTCCCGGTGGCGGCGGGTTTCGCGGCGAATAGCCCGCCGAAGTGACCAGGCCACCGACTAGCCTGGCGCGATGCTCACCTGGCTAGTCGATCTCCTACCGATGACGTTGTGGTTGCCCGGCAACCTGTACGCCAGTGGCCGCCTGCACTTCTGCGTCGGATGGAGTGACGAGCGCACCATCGAGTGGCAGGGGCGTCAGATCATGGCGGGCAAGCCGGGCGGTGCCGAGCGGATCAACGAACGTTACTTCCGGTAGACGGACGATGGCGTTGAGCCTTGGGCACGGTGGCGACATCTTTGCGGGAAGTTATCGATCCGCGCCTTTGCGAGCCGATCGCCCGGATGCCGTCGCGTCCCGCCCGATTGCCGGCTCTTCACAGTTGAGGGTGTAGTCGCTGGTTGGATGGTGGCTGGCGCGTCGATCCCGGGGTAGGTGTGGAGGTCTTCCGAGGATGGAGGTTCCTAGTACGGCAGCCGCCATTGGCGGTCTGACCTGGCGGGATGTGGTGGGGGTGTGCAACGTGGACGCAGCCGCCTGTCGATCATGTGTTTGTGAGGACTACAAGATCGAAGGCGGCTGCTGCTGCCAGGTTAGCCGCCAGGCGCGCGGTGCGGGCACGGGCCGGCCTGTTGGAGCGGTTGCGGTCGTGTTTCGTTCGGACGCAGACGTGGCAGCATGCGGGTAGGTACGTGTCGGCGCTGGTCAGTCAGGTTCCGAAGCGCAACGGGTGGACCATCGCCGAGCAGGTCGGGGATGCCACGCCGGACCGTACGCAGCGGTTGCTGAACCGGGCGGTGTGGGACACGATGGCCGCGATGAGCCAGGTCCGGCGGTTCGCCGCTGCTGGTCTGGACGAGGCGGCGAGCCGTCGGCGGCGGCGTGGGCTGGTGATCGCGGCGTTGGACGAGACGGGTCAGCCCAAGCAGGGCGTCGCGACGTGTGGGGTGAAGCGGCAGTACATGGGGTGCGCGGGCAGGGTCGCGAACGGGATCAACACGGTGCACCTGTCCTACGTTCGGGAGAAGACGGGACACGCGTTGATCGGCGCGCGTCAGTGGATCCCGGCTGAGCACATCACCGACCCGCAGGCCTCGGCCGGTATGGGACTGCCGCCGGAGGTGGAGTTCCGCACCAAGGGCCAGTTGGCCATCGATATCTGTGCTGATGCGTTCGCCGACGGCCTGGTGTTCGACGTCGCCTGCGGCGATGAGGTGTACGGCAACTGCACACAGTTGCGGGAGTTCTTCGAGGCTTACGGGCAGGCGTACGTGCTGCGAGTCGCCTCCACCTTCATGATCAACCTTCCCTCCGGAGACAGGATGACCTGCGCGCAGGCCGTCACCCTGCTGGCCGGGGACACACGTCGGTGGGAGGTCCGCTCGGCCGGTACCGGGTCGAAAGGACAACGTTGGTACGCCTGGGCGTGGATCGCCACCGCCTCGCCCCGCCATCACCTGCTGGTCCGCCGTCACTTGCGCAGCGGTGAACTGGCATTTCACTACTGCCATGTGCCGCAGGGGCAGATCCTGACCAAGACGAGGCTGATCCGCGCTGACGGGCTGCGCTGGCCGGTCGAGGAGGACTTCGAGTTCGGCAAGGACCACTTCGGCCTGGACCAGTGCCAGGCCCGGCTCTATACCGCGATCGCGCGGCATACCGTGCTGGTCATGGCCGCCCTCGCGGTCTGCGCGGTCACCGCCGCCCACCTCGCCGACCGCACCGACACCCAGGCGCCGCCGCCGAGCACACCGGACCAGCCGCCACCACCCGAGCCCGGACTGATCCCCCTGACCGTCCCCGAGGTCAAACGACTACTCGCCAACGCCCTCTACCATCCGAAACCGCCCGGCCACGACACGCACTGGCTCACCTGGCGACGCCGTCACCAAGCCCGCGCCCGCTGGTTCCACCAACGCACACGACTAAACCGCGACTACGCCCTGGTCAGCTAGCAATTGGCGGCTGCCGTACTAGGCCGCCCATCTGGAAGACCTCGACGTGCCTGACGCTACCTTCGGCTGCCCTGACCTGACCACGTTCTGCCGCCTGGATGAGCTCGGCCTGGTCGTGGTCGGCCAGCGTCTGGAGCCCGATCGCGCGGTCCTGGCGTGCCGGGTCCTGGAGGCCGATGACGGCACTGAGGGCTGGTGCCGACGCTGCGGGTGTGTAGGAAGACCCCGGGACACCGCGGGAGCTGGCGCACGAGCCGCTGGGCTGGCGACCGACCACCCTGCTGGTGACGATCCGCCGGTACCGGTGCACCGGGTGTGGGCATGTGTGGCCCCAGGACACCAGCCGCGCGGCCGAGCCGCGGGCCAGGCTGTCGCGTCGTGGACTTGCCTGGGCGCTGGAGGCGATCGTGTGTCAGCACTTGAGCATCGCTCGCGTCGCCCAAGGGCTTGGCGTCGCGTGGAACACCTCTAACGACGCGGTCCTGGCCGAGGGCCGACGGGTGCTGATCAACGATCCCGGCCGGTTGAACGGTGTGAAGGTCATCGGGGTCGATGAGCACGTGTGGCGCCACACGCAGCCGGAGGCCCGATCTTGTGTCACCGTTCGCAGTGGACTTCTTCGCGTACCCGCTCAGATCGGTCAACGACGCACCCGATAGCGCAGGTGAAGCACCCGGTTGCTCTGAATCACCACGTCAGGATCCTCCAACAGGTGCTGCGCGTGGACCGACCCGAAGTAGCGCTTGCCGGACCCGAACACGACGGGTACGACGTCCATGCGCACCTCGTCGATCAGGCCCGCAGCAAGCACCTGGCCACCGACGTCGCCGGCGGCGACCTCGACCATGCGGTCACCCGCAAGCTCCTGCGCCTTGGCCACGGCTGCCTCGACGCTGTCGACGAAGTGAAACGGCGCCTCGGGGTCCCAGCCCTCGGGCTTCGGCCGGTGCGTCACGACGACCACGTGGTCGATCCCGCCCGGAGGCTTCCCGTCCCAGCCGTCCGTCATGTCGAAGACGTGGCGGCCGGCGATTGTCACCCCGATCTGGTCCCAGTACGGCCGGGTGTAGTCGTAGGACGTCTGCGACACCTTTAGCACGCCGCTCTCGTCCAACGGGACGTCACCGCTGGACAACCAGTCGAACAGCGGTCCGGGCTGGTCATTCTCGTCCGCGATGAAGCCGTCCACCGACACCGAGCTGTACATGACCACCTTGCCCACGGGGCTCTCCTTTGCTTTGGGGTGCCCCCAAATTAGCGTGTCGTGAGCTGTCTCTCTTGTAAGAAATCAATCGGCCGGCAGCGGCCAGCCGTCCAGCGCGTGGCCGGGATGTTCGCGCAGGAATCGCCGCCGGACTTCGACGTACCGGGTCGGCGTGAGCCCGGTGAACGCCCGGAACTCGTGGCCGAAGTGGGCCTGGTCGAAGTAGCCTGCGCCACCGGCGAGGTCGCCCCAGTCGATCGGTCCGGCGGGGTTGATCGCGAACACGGTGGCGGTGAAGCGGTAGGTGCGGGCCAGCCGCTTCGGCGTGACGCCGATGAGCTCCTTGAACCGCTGTGCCAGATGAGTGCTGCTGACACCGGCTGCCACCCTCAGGTCGCCGATCGCCACCGCCCCGCTGGTCGCCGCGATGACGCTGCTCGTATGGCGGACCAGCCCCAGGCCGGCGGTCTCGCACAGCCGTCGCATCAGCTCCTCCTCGAGCAGCGTCAGCATCTCGTGCGGTCCGTCCGCCGTGGCCAGCCGGTCTCGCAGCTCAGCAATGGCGGGCCGGCCCCAAACCTGCTCTACCGTCACCGGCCGGTCACACAGCTCGGCCGCGGGCATCGGCAGGAACGGCGCCAGCCCCCACGGCTTGAAGTGCACGCCGACGGACCGGGTCCGGGATGGGTAGCCGAACTCCCACGCGCGGGTGGGCATGGTGACCACGCAGCCGTCGGCGTACTCGGCCGTCTCGATGTCGGTGCCGGCGCGGATGCGGAACGGCGCCCCGAGGTTGACGATGAGCAACGCCGCCGGACTTGCCGGCAGCGTCAGCCGGGCGTACGGCGGCGCACCCTCCAGGTAGTAAAGGTCGTCGATCAGCCCGTCCAGCGGCGGTCGCGGCACTCTGGACACGTACTCCACGCCCACAGCATCGCCGCCACCGTGTTCGCGATCAACCCCGCCGGCATCGCGCGCCGAAATGGTCCAGCCGCGCTGCCGCCAGCATCGAGCCGGCGCCGATCCCGGACGAGCGCCGGGCCGCGGACATTTGTGTGGGATACGCGTGCTGCGTGAGCGATGGAGGATTCTCGGCCCTCCAGTGTCGCCCCGCATGGGGGAGGCGCTAAACCACCTCTGCTGCGTTACCGTGCCCTGCTACGCGGCCGCGGGCTGTTCGCCGCCAAAGTCGACCTCGTCCAGCGCGGGTCGAACACGCCCGGCGGGATGTGGAGTTCGTCGGTTGCGTAGGCGCCGAACCGGAGGATGTGGGAGGTCAGGTAGGGCGAGAGCTGGGCCAGATCCTCAGCCGTCACCTGCCACCCCTCGGCAACCAGCTGCCGGATGACCTCCATCATGTCGATCGCGATGTGGAACACGATCAGGTTGCACAGCAGCGAGTTCCATTTGACCGACTTTTCCTGCTCGGCCGGGTCGTTCTCGGCGATCACGCCCTGGTTGCCGAACCGGGGTCCAGGCGGAAAACCCGTTGTAGGCCTCGGCCTTGTTGGTGGCCGCGGTCACCCGTGCCCGCAGCCCCGAGTCGGCGAGGAACCGCAGCAGCGCCACGGTCCGCATCACGCGCCCGACCTCCCGGAACGCCTTGTAGATCTGGTTTTTGCGCGAGTTCGACGAGAATCGGCGCATCAGCGTCACCGAAGACACTTTGCATTGTGAAGAGCCCGATTGCCTGACCGGGTCAAGGGTTCGGCGGCGAGAGAGCACCGATACAGCCGAACTCGGATCGTTACGCCACGGGAGCCTTCGATCCACCTACGACGGCCAGGGTGGGTTCATGGGGTTAGAAGCGCACACGACATTGGCGCAGCGTGGCCGGCGGGCGCTCGCGGGCGTCTTGATTCTGCTGTGCTGCCTACTCACGGCCGGATGCTCGCCTGCCCAGATTTCGGTTACTGCCGTTTTCCTTGACGATGGCCACCCGACGGCCCTCTTCCACCCTTGTGGCCGTTCCGACGTTGTTGTGGTTTCGACAGTTGAGAAAATGACCGGGTCCGCGCCGGCCACCGGTCTTCCGCTCGGGTGGAGTGTTGCCGACGCCAAGGGCGACGACTCAGTCACACAGATTCGACTCCTGGAGACTCCGCCCGGCTGGAAACTGCGCATCACCGAGCCGGGCGGCGAGGTGCGCTTCAAGAACGTCGAGCCGGGAGCTCGCCTGCTGACCGCCTTCGCAGAGGATCAGCACTATGGGGTCTGGGCAGACACCGACGGGGCAGAGAGTCGAGATGCCGTGGTTCGGTTCACACTCGGCGACCTGCGCTCGCTCACCGACGGAGAGGTATGGGCAGTACCGGATCCGTTCGGAGAGCCCCTGGCCATGACCCGCGAGGAGTGCCGCCAGTACGCGGCTGCCAGCTGCTGACAGCGCACGTGGCACCATCTGCGGATGTCGACGAAGGAACGGCCTGTAGTGGTTGCGGTTTGCGGGTCCCCGGGAGCCGGAAAGACGACCGTTGCCTCCGCGACAGCGCGCCGCCTCGGTGTGCCGTTTCTGACCCGCGACGAGATCAAGACCGGAATCGGGCTGTCCTCCGCTGCGGTCCAGGACGGCGGCCTTCGCCTCGATCCGGATTTTCACATCGCCGGCGGTCCCTTCAGCCGCCGCGCCGAGGCCGTAATGGTCGACGCAGCCCGGCTGTTCGCGGCCGCAGGGGCGAGCTTCGTGGTGGAGTCCTCGGTGTTGTCCCACGAGCTGCTGGATGCGATGGTCGCCTCTGACGCTCGGGTGCTCGCTGTTCACGTCGTCGCCGACGAGTCGGTCATCGGCGAGCGTCTGCGGGCTCGGGCGGCCGGAGGCGAGGCCGTCGACCAACAGCTCGCGTCTCTGTTTGAGCAAGGCGACATGAAGCGGTCGGTCTTCGCGCCACCCGACCGAGTCGACGCCGTCATCGATGTCGACACCTCACACGATCGGGCTCCGGACATCGACACCATCGAGGCGGCAGTCATCGCCCTGCTTCCGTGACCACCTCGTCGTCCGTACCACTCAGATCCGCGAAACGGCGGTACGGTCGCCAGGTGGAGCGCGCGGAACTGTTCTCCCTCCTTGTCGACGACAGTCCGGCGCACGAAGCGTGCCGTAGGGCTCTCGAAGAGGGAAGTCCTTTCCGCATCGACGACGACCTTGTCCCTGCTGACAACCTGGCGCGCACGTACCGAAGGCGGCAGGCCCACACCAGGGAGCGGGGAATCCCCACCCGCGGCTTCGTAGCGGCCGTCGAGACGCTTCACGCACTCGGGGAGCAACCGCTGCGGCTCGGCCGCGTCAATCAGTCGGATCCTCCCTACCACTTCCAACTGTTCCTGGCGGCTGACGGCACCTCGGTCCTCGCATGCATCGGCGTGGACCAACAACATCAAGCTCGCCGGCTTCCCGGTGAGAGCCTCTGGTACTCCAACGGAACTTGTTAGTGAGAGTCATCTGCTGGTTGCGACGCTCCCGCCCTGCCTACGCGGTCGACGGTGTCGAGCCGCGGCGTAGCAGCGGCGGCTGGGACGTGTTCGACGGCGACGCTCTGGCCAGGCTGCCCGCGGTGACCGAGGCCGCCACGCGCCTGCCGCAGGACCCCACACTGGAGGATCTGCCGGACTATCTGGCGATCGCCACGAAAGACGGCCGGGAGTGGACCCTCAGCTTCGACGACGGCATGCTCATCGTCTTCGACCTGTCCCGCCCCGGCACCGACGTCTTCGAGCAGGTGCTGACGGCCGCGCCATGGACCGAATCGGTCGAACGCGTCGACCGCGAGGCCTTCCTGTTCACCACGACCGGGGCGCTCACCGCCGACGTGGTGCTGGCGCACTGCGTCGACGTCTGCGGCGAGGTCTTCCGCGGGCTCGGCGATTCGCCGCCGGTGACACTCCGCTGAGGCGCGTCGCTACCTACTGTGACTGCGGTTAAGCGAACTCGGGGCGGCCAATGAGTGTGATGTCGCTGCTGGTCACGATAACCAGGGTGCATCCAGATGGGGAGAACCCGGCGGCGCGAAGCTCCGAGTAGTCGGAGTGGAAGACGTGCCACCAGGTCTTTCCTGGTGGGCCGTCGTAGCGTCCACCGTCGGCGGAGAGCAGGACCCGATGGTTCGGCCACTCGGGTGCCACCACGTCGATGGTCCAGCCGTCGTCGGTCGTTGTGTGTAGCCCGCCGCCGAGCAGTCCTGCGATTCGGATCCGGCTTCCCGCCAGCACCCCGATGCCCGGGCAGGACAGTTCTGGCCCCGACGGCTCGGCATCATCGGGGTCAGGGTTGCGGTCGCGGGCGATTTTCGCGCCAGTCTCGGCGTCGAACAGGCCGAGGCCGTCCATCGAGACCACCATCAGCAGGTCGCCGCCGGTCTGCGGGTGGGTGCCAAAGCCCACACCTTGTAGCCCGCCTACGGGTACGTATTGCCAGGCCTGATCCACATGCCGCCACGGTGGTGGTGGTGGTGCTACGACCGTGGCGACCATGAACTTCGCCCGCAGGTGCTGTTGATAGTCCGAAAGCATCCGTTGTCCTCCGACGCCGAGGTCCGGACGGCTTCGGGGCCTGCTGCACATCCGGTCGCGTTGAGTGATGCCCTGGCACTACACCACGCCATCGGTGTCACGCATCATCCGACCCTGACCCTAGATGCGCTGCGTCTGGTCGAGCACCTTGAGCCGCCGCGCCAGGCCGACCAGTTCAGCCGACGGCTTGCATCGTTGGATCGCGCGGCGGCAATCGAACTGGAGATGAAGTGGGTGCCGTAGAGGACTGGCGTAAACGCAGGGGTCGCGCCGGCCCTGGCCTGGCGCGACCCCTGTTGGTTCCGGACTCCGGAGTCAGGCCGGCACACCGACCGGCGTTGCCGCCTCTTCGGACCGCCGCGTCGCCGACTCATCCTCGTCGTCGTGCTCGTCCAGCATCGTGGCCTCGTCGAACGGGTCGTCGCCGCGCAGCACCCCAGCCGCCCGATCCCGATCGAACTCCCCGGTCCAGGTCCCCACCAGCACCGTCGCGACCGCGTTACCCGCGAAGTTCGTCAACGCCCGAGCCTCCGACATGAACCGGTCGATGCCCACGATCAGCCCAACCCCGTCAACCAGGTCCGGCCGGTGCGACTGAAGGCCACCGGCCAGCGTGGCCAGCCCAGCGCCGGTAACCCCGGCAGCACCCTTGGAAGCAATGATCATGAACAGCAGCAGCGACACCTGCTCGCCGATCGACAGCGGCTTGCCCAGCGCGTCGGCGATGAACAGCGACGCCATCGTCAGGTAGATCGCCGTGCCGTCCAGGTTGAACGAGTATCCGGTCGGCACCGTGATGCCCACGACCGGCTTGCTCACCCCGAAGTGCTCCATCTTCGCGATGAGCCGCGGCAGCGCCGACTCCGACGATGAGGTCGACAGGATCAGCAGGAACTCCCGGCCCAGGTAGCGCAGCAGCGAGAAGATCGAGATCCGGGCCACGAACCACAGCAGCGAGCCCAGGAAGACCAGCACGAAGATCAGACAGGTCGCGTAGAAGCCCACCATGATCTGCGCGAGGCTCTTGAGCGCGTCGACACCAGTCGCGCCGACCACGGCGGCCATGGCACCGAACGCGCCGATCGGCGCCAGCCACATGATCATGGCGAGCACCTTGAACACCACCCGCTGGATCACCCCGATAGCGTTCAGCACCGGCTCACCGCGCCGGCCCATGGCCTGGACGGCGAAGCCGACCAGCAGGGCGACCAGCAGCGTCTGGAGCACCTCTCCCTCGGTGAGCGCGGAGAGCAGCGTGGTCGGGATGACCCCGAGCAGGAAGTCCACCGTCCCGCCGGCCTCGTCACCAGCGGCGGCCTTGCCCGCACCGGCGAGGTCCTGCCCCAGATTCAGGCCGGAGCCCGGGTGAATGAGGTTGCCGACCACCAGGCCGATGGCGAGCGCGACGGTCGACATGGTCAGGAAGTAGCCGAGGGCGAGGCCGCCGACCTTGCCGACCTTCGCGGCCTGCCGGACGGAGCCGACGCCCAGCACGATGGTGCAGAAGATGACCGGGCTGATCATCATCTTGATCAGGTTGACGAAGCCGGTGCCGATCGGCTTGAGTTCCTTGCCGAAATCGGGGGCGACGAGGCCGACCACGATGCCGGCCAGCACGGCCACGATGACGGCCAGGTAAAGGTACCGGGTACGGTCCCGGCGGACCGGCGGTGCCGGTGTGGTGGTGGATGCGGTGGTGTCCATGTCGACAATGTGAAGCGCGTCTCACACGTTGACAGCCTTGCGGTCATTCTGTTCACCGCGAAATCACCGGTGACGCCGTCCAGCGACACAGGCGCAACGAGGAGGTGGTGGAGGTGGCCCGACGGCAGTGGAGCATCGCAGGGCAACTGTTCGCCCTCCAGGCCGTGGTGGTGACGCTGCTGGTGCTAGCCGGCGCGGCGGGGGCGTTCTGGCTGGCCCGCAGCGACTCCCAGCAGGCCGCACAGGAGGAGGTGCTCGCGGTGGCACAGACCGTGGCCCGCTCTCCCGACGTCCGCGAGGCCCTCACGACCGCCGACCCGGCCGGCACCCTCCAGCCGTACGCCGAGTCGACCCGGCTCGCGACGGGCACCGACTTCGTGGTGGTGATGGCCCCCGACCGGACCCGCTTCTCGCACCCGACCCGGGAGCTGATCGGCCAGCCGTTCGTCGGGGAGATCGAGCCCGCCCTGGCGGGCCACCCATTCACCATCACCAACGTCGGCACGCTCGGCGAGTCGGTGCGCGCGGTCGTTCCGGTGTACGACGACCAGCGGCGGATCGTCGGGCTGGTCTCGGTGGGTATCACCACCCGGGCCATCAACCGGAAGCTGCTCGGTCAACTGCCGGTGCTGCTGGGTGTCGCCGCACCGGCGCTCGCCCTCGCCGCGTCCGGCTCCTGGCTGCTCAGCCGCCGGCTGCGCCGCCAGACGCACGGTCTCGGGCCGGCCCAGATGACCCGGATGTACGAGTACTACGACGCGGTCCTGCACTCGGTGCGGGAGGGCCTCGTCGTGTTGACCACCGACCGCCGGGTGGCACTGATCAACGACGAGGGGCGCCGGCTGCTGGGCCTCGACGGGGACGCGCCCGTGACCGACCAGCCGGTGGCCGAGATCGACCTGCCGCCCGCGGTGGCCGAGCTGCTCACCTCCCGGCGGGACGCCCTCGACGAGCCCATCCTGGCCGGCGACCGGGTGCTGGTGGCCAACCAACGGACCACCCGCTTCGAGGGCGCGGTGCTCGGCACCGTGCTGACCCTGCGCGACCAGACCGAGCTGCGCGCCCTGGCCAGCGAGCTGGACTCGGTCCGCGCGCTGACCGAGGCGTTGCAGGCGCAGACCCACGAGTCGGCCAACCGGCTGCACACCGTGCTGACCCTGGTGGAGCTGGGCCGCGCCGACGAGGCGGTCCGCCTCGGCACCCGGGACCTGGCGCTGGCCCAGCAACTGACCGACCGGGTGGTCGGCGCGGTGACCGAGCCGGCGTTGGCCGCGTTGCTGCTCGGCAAGTCGGCGCAGGCCAGCGAGCGCGGGGTGGACCTGGTGATCGAGCCGGACTGCCGCCTCGACGACAGCCCCCTGCCGACCGGCGACCTCCTCACCGTGGTCGGCAACCTGGTCGACAACGCCCTCGAAGCGGTGGCCGGTACGCCAGCCCCCCGCCGGGTACGCGTCTTCGTCGGCGCGGTCGACGACGAGCTGGTGGTACGGGTCGCCGACAGCGGCCCCGGGCTGGCCCCGGACCGGGTGGCGGACGCGTTCCGGCGCGGCTGGTCCACCAAGAGCACCGGCCGGGGCCTCGGCCTGGCGCTGGTCGGGCAGGTGGTCCGCCGGCACGGGGGCCGGGCCGAGGTGGGCCGCTCGGACGACGGCGGCAGCCTGTTCACCGTCCGACTGCCGGTCGTCGGGGCCCGCCGATGACCGACATTCGGGTGCTGGTCGTCGAGGACGAGCCGCTGCTCGCGGAGGCGCACGCGGCGTACACCGAGCGGGTTCCCGGTTTTGTGGTGGTCGGGGTGGCGCACACCGCACGCGCGGCGATGGCGGCGCTGCGCGCCAACGACGGCGGCGACGTCGACCTGGTGCTGCTCGACTTCCGGCTGCCCGACCTGCACGGCCTGGACGTCTGCCGGGCGCTGCGCGCGGCGGGCAGCAGCGTCGACGTGCTCGCGGTGACCTCGGCCCGGGACCTCGCGGTGGTGCGCACGGCGGTCTCTCTTGGAGTGACCCACTACCTGCTCAAGCCGTTCACCTTCGCCGCGTTTCGCGACAAGCTGGAGCGGTACGCCGACTACCGCGCCCAGGCGCTCGCCGACGGTGAGGTGGCCGCCCAGCACGAGGTGGACCGGATGTTCGCCACCCTGCGCGGCACGGCCGGGCACAGCCTGCCCAAGGGGCTGGACGCGCAGACCCTGAACCGGGTGCGCGCCGCCCTCACCGACGGAACCCGCGCGGACGTGGGGCTGTCGGCGACCGAGGTGAGCGCGCGGACCGGCATCTCCCGGGTGACCGCCCGCCGCTACCTGGAGTACCTGGTGACCGTCGACCGGGCGGCGCGCCGGCCCCGCTATGGCACGCCCGGTCGACCGGAGGTCGAGTACCGGCCTCGGTGAACGGCCCAGGCGGACAATCGGGCTGGCCAGCGCTGGTCGCCGGTATCAGCAGTTGACCTTCGTGTTCAGGCAATCTGGCGGAGGTCGTCGCCATAGTCGAAGATGATCCGCATCCGGGCGCCGAGTGCTCGTGCGTAACGGCTCAGCGTCGCGACCTCGTTGGCCTCCAGATCGCCATTTTCAATCTGGCTGACTCGGCCGGGCGTGACACCCATCAGCTCGGCCACCTGCCGCTGCGTCAGACCCAGCCGCTTCCGCTCTTCAGCAAGGTGGAACGCGCTGATCCAAGCTTCGGTGCGGGCACGTTCTGCGTCGAGCGCTTCATCGTCTCCGTCGTGCAGCTCAGCCCGGATGTCGTCCCAGTCATGGAAGCCGCTCATCAGCCCTCCCTCCGTTTCCTCTCGAAGGCAAGCCAGCCCTCGTACGCGATCTCAGCGACTGGAATCGCTTTCTCGTACCATCGATTCCAGTCCCCTGCCTTGTTGCCGGCCACCAACAGCACTGCCTGGGACCAGGGATCGAAGACGAACAGCACTCGAACAGCGACGTCCCGTCCAGACCTCGGTCGTAGTTCCTTGAGGTTGCTGATGCTCGAACCTCTGAGGGTGTCGACCAGGGGACGCCCGAGGCCCGGCCCGGTCTCCGCGAGCATGTCGATCGCTACGTTGACCGACCGGTACGTCGCCGGGTCAGCCTGCCGCAGAGACCGCAACCAGTCCCGGACATCGGTTGTCGTCCTGATCGCCCAGCGACGTGGCGGCTCATGAGACATAGGAAAACTATAGCCTTACCTATACACGATGTCCCAGCGGAGCCGGGTCTGTTGCCCAGGGCGGCGGTCGACGAGCCGCCACAGCTTGACCGCTCGCCACAAGATCGAAGCGGGCCGCCCTATTGCCGTGGCGGGGGGAAGATCCGTTGCTAGACTCGGCGGAGTTGGGTGTCAACGGTTGACGAGGGAGACCAGACATGGCGGGTGACGACGACATCTCCGGGTGATACCGGATGTCTCAGGCCACCGTTCGGCGCGCGTCAGCGCAGCCGCCGTGGCCATGCCGTCGTTCCACCGGTCCCCGTTTCGTCTCGGGCAGCTCCGGCGCGCCCACCCCACCCTTTGAGGTCACTCGCATGTCCGATGCGTTCATCGTCTGCTCGAACCTGTCCTTCTCCTGGCCGGACGACACTCCGGTCTTCTCGGAGCTGTCCTTCACCGTCCCCGGCGGCCGCACCGGCCTGGTGGCTCCCAACGGCGCCGGCAAGAGCACGCTGCTGCGGTTGATCGCCGGAGAGCTGCGCCCCAGCGGCGGCAGCGTCACCGTCGACGGTGTGCTCGGCTACCTCCCGCAGACCCTGCCCCTGGCCGGCGACCTGACCGTGGCCGAGGTACTGGGCGTCGCCGAGCGGATCGCGGCGCTGCACGCCATCGAGGCCGGCGACGCCAGCGAGGAGCACTTCGCCACGATCGGCGACGACTGGGACATCGAGGAGCGCACCCGCGCCGAGCTGCACCGGCTCGGCCTGGGTGAGCTGTCGCTCGACCGACGGCTGCACACCCTCAGCGGCGGCCAGGTGGTCTCCCTCGGCCTGGCCGCACAACTGCTCCGGCGCCCCGACGTGCTGCTGCTCGACGAGCCCACCAACAACCTGGACCTGGAGGCCCGGCACAAGCTCTACGACGTGCTGTCGGAATGGACCGGCTGCCTGCTGCTGGTCAGCCACGACCGGGAACTGCTGGACCGGATGGATCGCATCGCCGAGCTGGACCGTGGCGAGATCCGCTGGTACGGCGGCAACTTCACCGCGTACACCGAGGCGGTGCGGGCGGCACGGGAGGTGGCCGAGAGCAACATCCGCAACGCGGAGCAGGAGGTCAAGCGGGAGAAGCGGGAGATGCAGCAGGCCCGCGAGCGCGCCGACCGGCGAGCCAGCAACGCCAGCCGCAACCTGAAGAACGCCGGCCTGCCGAAGATCTTCGCCGGCACCATGAAGCGCGGCGCGCAGGAATCCGCCGGGCGGTCCCAGGAAACGCACTCCAACCGGGTCGGCCAGGCCCAGGCGCGGCTCGACGAGGCCGGCCGGGCGCTGCGCGAGGAGGACCGGATCGTCGTGGACCTGCCGGACACCACCGTCCCGGCCGGCCGCACGGTCTTCTCCGGGCTCGGCATGCGGGTCCGCTTCGACGACCGGGAGCTGTTCGCCGGCGACGGCGCCGACCTGGTGATCCGGGGGCCGGAACGGATCGCGCTCACCGGCCCCAACGGCGCCGGCAAGTCGACGCTGCTGCGCCTGCTCGACGGCGACCTTGAACCGGCGGACGGCGAGATCCGGCGGGCCGACGGCCGGATCGCGTACCTGTCGCAGCGGCTGGACCTGCTGGACCTCGACCGCACGGTGGCGGAGAACTTCGCCGCGTACGCGCCGAGCCTGCCGGACGCGAAGCGGATGAACCTGCTCGCCCGGTTCCTGTTCCGGGGCGCCCGGGTGAACCTGCCGGTCGGGGTGCTCTCCGGCGGCGAGCGGCTACGCGCCACCCTCGCCTGCGTGCTCTGCGCCGAGCCGGCACCGCAACTGCTGCTGCTCGACGAGCCGACCAACAACCTGGACCTGGTCAGCGTCGCGCAACTGGAGAGCGCGCTGACGGCGTACCAGGGCGCGTTCGTGGTGGTCAGCCACGACGAACGGTTCCTGGCCGAGATCGGCGTGCAGCGCTGGCTGCGGCTGGCCGACGGCCAGCTGCGGGAGATCGCGGCCCTCGACCGGGGCTGAGCCCGGCGGCGTCCGCGGCCCGGTCAGCTCACGTTGGCCGGGCCGAGGACGCTCTTCAGGTCCCCCATCAGCGCGGTGGTGGCCGCCACCCGGAACGGACCCAGCCGCAGGGTGGTGGTGCGCCCGCCGTTGAGCAGCTTGATGTGCACCTCGGTGTCGCCGGGGTGCAGCACCAGGGTCTCCTTGAGCTTCTCCACCAGCGGTGGCGTGCAGCGGTGCACCGGGATGGTGAGGGTGACCGGCTTGTTGGTGGCACTGGTGCTGACGTCCGGCATGGACATGTCCATTGCCATGATCCGCGGGGTGTCGTCGCGGCGGTCCACCCGCCCCTTGACCACGACGATGGCGTCCTCGGCGATGTACTGCCCGATCACCTCGTACGTGTTGGGGAAGAACAGCGTCTCCACCCCGCCGGCCAGGTCCTCCAGCGTGGCCGAGGCCCAGGCCCGGCCCTGCTTGGTGACCCGGCGCTGCACCCCGGACAGGATGCCGGCGAGGGTGACCACCGCCCCGTCGGGCACCGCGCCGTCCTCTGCGAGGGAGGCGATGGTGGTGTCGGCCGCCGCGCCGAGGATGTGCTCCAGGCCGAACAGCGGGTGGTCGGAGACGTACAGGCCGAGCATCTCGCGCTCGAAGGCCAGCTTGTCCCGCTTGTCCCACTCGCTGTCGCCGATGGTGGGCATCACCGTCGTGCTGCCGGTGTCGGCATCGCCGAAGCCGGCGCCGAAGAGGTCGTACTGGCCGACCGCCTCCTTGCGCTTGACGTCGGCGTACGCGTCGATGGCGTCGGCGTGCACCGCGAGCAGGCCCTTGCGCGGGTGCTCCAGCGAGTCGAAGGCGCCCGCCTTGATCAGCGATTCGATCGTCTTCTTGTTGCAGACCACCGCGTCCACCTTGGACAGGAAGTCGTAGAAGTCGGCGTAGTCGCCCTTCTCCTCCCGGCAGCGCATGATCGACGCGACCACGTTCGCGCCGACGTTGCGCACGGCGGCCAGGCCGAAGCGGATGTCCTTGCCGACCGGGGTGAACGGCCCGGCCGAGGTGTTCACGTCCGGTGGCAGCACCTGGATGCGCATCCGGCGACACTCGGACAGATAGAGCGCCATCTTGTCCTTGTCGTCGCCGACGCTGGTCAGCAGCCCCGCCATGTACTCGGCCGGGTAGTGCGCCTTCAGGTACGCGGTCCAGTAGGAGACCAGCCCGTACGCGGCGGAGTGCGCCTTGTTGAAGGCGTACCCGGCGAACGGCACCAGGACGTCCCAGACCGCCTGGATCGCCTCGTCGGAGTAGCCGCGCTCGCGGCAGCCGTCCCGGAACGGGATGAACTCCTTGTCGAGGATCTCCTTCTTCTTCTTACCCATCGCCCGGCGCAGCAGGTCGGCCTGACCGAGGGTGTAGCCGGCGAGGATCTGCGCGGCGCGCTGCACCTGCTCCTGATAGACGATCAGGCCGTGGGTGGGCGCCAGGATCTCCCGCAGCGGCTCCTCCAGCTCCGGGTGGATCGGCGTGATCTCCTGGAGGCCGTTCTTGCGCAGCGCGTAGTTGGTGTGCGAGTCGACGCCCATCGGGCCGGGCCGGTACAGCGCCAGGACGGCGGAGATGTCCTCGAAGTTGTCCGGCTTCATCAACCGCAGCAGGGAGCGCATCGGCCCGCCGTCGAGCTGGAACACACCCAGCGTGTCACCGCGGGCCAGCAGCTCGTAGGCGGCCAAGTCGTCCAGTGGCAAGGCCAGCAGGTCGAGCTGCTTGCCGTGGTTGAGCTTGATGTTCTTGACCGCGTCATCGATGATCGTCAGGTTTCGCAGGCCGAGGAAGTCCATCTTCAACAGCCCGAGCGACTCGCAGGTCGGGTAGTCGAACTGCGTGATGATCGCCCCGTCGGCGTCGCGGCGCGTCAACGGGATGTGCTCGATGATCGGCTCGGCGGACATGATGACGCCGGCCGCGTGCACGCCGGTCTGCCGGATCAGCCCCTCGATGCCCTTCGCGGTGTCGATCACCTTGCGCACGTCCGGGTCGGACTCGTACAGGCCGCGGATCTCGCCGGCCTCGGCGTAGCGGGCGTGCTTCGGGTCGAAGATGCCGGTGAGCGGGATGTCCTTGCCCATCACGGCCGGCGGCATCGCCTTGGTGATCCGGTCGCCGACCGCGTACGGGAACCCGAGCACCCGGGCCGAGTCCTTGATCGCGGCCTTCGCCTTGATCGTGCCGAAGGTGGCGATCTGGGCGACCTTGTCCTCGCCCCACTTGTCGGTGACGTACTTGATCACCTCGCCGCGCCGACGCTCGTCGAAGTCGATGTCGACATCCGGCATCGAGACCCGCTCGGGGTTGAGGAACCGCTCGAAGATCAGGCCGTGCAGGATCGGGTCGAGGTCGGTGATGCCCAGCGCGTACGCGACGAGGGAGCCGGCGGCCGAACCGCGGCCCGGCCCCACCGCGATGCCCTGGTTCTTCGCCCACTGGATGAAGTCGGCGACCACGAGGAAGTACGACGGGAAGCCCATCTGGTTGATGACGCCCAGCTCGTACTCGGCCTGGACGACGTGCCCCTCCGGGATGCCGCCCGGGTAGCGGCGGGCCAGGCCGGCGAAGGTCTCCTTACGGAACCAGGACTCCTCGGTCTCGCCCTCCGGGACCGGGAAGCGCGGCATCAGGTTGTGGAACTCGAACATCCCGGTCGGGTCGACCTTCTCGGCGACCAGCAGGGTGTTGCGGCAGCCCTGCTGCCACAGCTCCGAGGAGTCGACCCCGCGCATCTGCTCGGCGCTCTTGATGAAGTAGCCGCCGCCCTCGAACCGGAACCTGTTCGGGTCGTCGATGTTGCTGCCGGTCTGCACGCAGAGCAGCACGTCGTGCGCGGTGGCCTGCGCCTCGTGGGTGTAGTGCGAGTCGTTGGTGACCACCGGCGGGATGTCGAGCTTGCGGGCGATCTCGGTGAGACCCTCGCGGACCCGGCTCTCGATGGAGAGGCCGTGGTCCATGATCTCCAGGAAGTAGTTGTCCTTGCCGAAGATGTCCTGGTAGCTCGCGGCGACCTTGAGCGCCTCGTCGAACTGACCCAGCCGCAGCCGGGTCTGCACCGCACCGGAGGGGCAGCCGGTGGTGGCCATGATGCCCTCGGCGTGCTCGGCGATCAGCTCCATGTCCATCCGGGGCCACTTGACGTAGTGCCCCTCCATGGACGCGCGCGAGTTGAGGGTGAAGAGGTTCTTCAGGCCCTGCGCGTTCTTCGCCCACATGGTCTTGTGGGTGATCGCGCCGTTACCGGAGATGTCATCGCTCTTCTGCTCCGGCCGGCCCCACTTGACCCGCGCCTTGTGGTAGCGCGACTCCGGCGCCACGTACGCCTCGACGCCCAGGATCGGGGTGATCCCGGCGGCCATCGCCTGGTTGTAGAAGTCGTTCGCGCCGTGCATGTTGCCGTGGTCGGTGATCGCCACCGCCGACATGCCGAGCCGGTTGGCCTCGGTGAACAGGTCCTTGAGCCGGGCCGCTCCGTCGAGCATCGAGTACTCGGTGTGCACGTGCAGATGCGCGAACGAATCGGCCATGCGTGGCGCCCCCCGGCGGTGTGGATCTTGATGGTCGGAACCGACCGGGACCTACCCTACCGAG
Source organism: Micromonospora sp. NPDC005173 (assembly GCF_040608515.1). Lineage (NCBI taxonomy): Bacteria > Bacillati > Actinomycetota > Actinomycetes > Micromonosporales > Micromonosporaceae > Micromonospora > Micromonospora sp. NPDC005173. The sequence goes on along the minus strand of NZ_JBEXIK010000010.1, from coordinate 18,568 downwards.
GTGATCTCGGCGGCTCCACCGTCCGCGCCGAGGGTGGCCCGCGTCTCCTCGCAGCGCCTAGTCTCGGGGGATGGCGAGGTACTACGACGTGCACCCGGAGAACCCGCAACCCCGGGTCATCCGCCAGGTGGCCGACCTGATCCGCGACGGCGGGCTGGTCGCCTACCCGACCGACTCCTGCTACGCGCTCGGCACCCAACTGGGCAACCGGGAAGGGCTGGACCGGATCCGCGAGATCCGCCACCTCGACGATCGGCACCACTTCACCCTGGTCTGCAGTGACTTCGCGCAGCTCGGCCAGTTCGTCCAGATCAGCAACTCGGTCTTTCGCCTCGTGAAGGCGTCCACCCCGGGCAGTTACACCTTCATCCTGCCGGCCACCCGCGAGGTGCCACGCCGGATGTTGCACCCCCGCAAGCGCACGGTCGGTGTCCGCGTACCCCGGCACACCGTCACCCAGGCGCTGCTGGCCGAGCTGGGCGAGCCCCTGGTGTCGAGCACCCTGGCCATGCCCGGCGAGGAGGAGCCGATGACCCAGGGGTGGGAGATCAAGGAACGGCTCGACCATCTTCTCGACGCGGTGCTCGACGCTGGCGACTGCGGCAAGGACCCGACGACGGTGGTCGACCTGTCGGGCCCCGAGCCGGAGATTCTGCGCCAGGGTGCGGGCGACCCGTCGCGCTTCGAGTAGCGCCGCTCAGGTCGTCGCCGGTGCCTGGGCCGGATGCCGTCGGGCTCTCAGGAGTTCGCCGACGGCGACGCAGAGCAGCACGAGGCCGGCGGCAACGCTCACCGCCAGACCGGGCAGTGCACGGCGAGCGGCCCGAGGGCGATCGCCGCGACGAGACCGACGACGTGGGACAGCGGCACGCGCTGGTAGACCTCGTGCTCCAACACCGCCCGGCCGCAGAGGAAGAGCCCGGCGCCGCCCAGGATGAGCGCGGTCATGGGGGTGCCCGGCTGCTCCCCCGGCCACGCGATGTCGCGTTCGACGCCGGCGGCTGTGCCGACCACCCCGGCCACCATCAACCAGTGGGCGTACGGATTGGTCTGCACCAGCCGGCCTCGGTGAGGTGACGACTCGATGGCGGCGCGGAGCGTCGCGCCCGCTCCTCGTGCGTAACTCCACCACAGCACCACGGCCGTCAGGAACGCCGTGCCGAAGGCGCCGATCCGGCCCGCGGTGAACGGCTGGTGGCTCAGGCTGAGGACGCTCACCAGGATGAGTTCGCCCAGGGTGAGGATGTAGATCTGCTGGTACCGCTCGGCGAGGTGCTCGGGCGCCACCTGGTACTGCGGCAGGGGTAGCCGGCCGGGGATGGGGAAGCGGAAACCGAACGCGATGTAGTCGACGGCCAGCGCCGCCAGCCACACGACCAGCCGCCACCCGGGGTCGGACACAGGCCGCCGACCACCCAGAGGGTCCCCGAGACGAGGCTCCAGACCAGGGCGCGCACAGAACGCTCCTGCTCCGACCGGCCGCGCAGGGACCGGATGAGCGTCAGCCCGCGGCCCAGGTTGATCGCGGCCCAGGTCCCGCCGAAGATCAGCCCGTGGTCGCCGAACGCGGCCGGCAGCGCGGCCGACATCAGCATGAGGCCGAACATGACGCCCAGGATCAGGTACGGGATCGGTCGCTTCCGCGGACTGTAGGTGTCGGTGATCAACGTGGTGGTCACCCATACCGCCCAGAGCGTCGAGAGGACGAGTAGGCCCTGGCTGATGCCGGTCCAGGTCTGGTCGGCTGCCATTTTGCCGACGTCAACGCCAGGCCGGCGACGACGGCGAGGTCGAAGAACAGCTCCAGCAGATCCGCCCGCTGCGAGCCGCTCGGGATGCGGGTCAACGGCAGACGTGGCTCCTTGTCACCGGCTCTCCGCCATGGGGACAGCTTCACATCCAGGGCCGGACCGCCAGCCACATTCGCCGGACCCGAGCGGACACGATGTTATCGGTCTAGACAACACTGTGTGCCACACAGTATGGTGTGACACATGGTTAGCGAGGACGTTCTGAGGACGCACCTACAGGAGTTGCGTCGAGGCACCGTCGTGGTAGCCAGCCTGGTCGCGCTGCGCCGACCGGACTACGGCTACGCACTGCTGCAACGGCTCACCGACCACGGCTTCCCGGTGGACGCCAACACGCTCTACCCGCTGCTGCGCCGCCTGGAGGACCAGGGCCTGCTGACCAGCGAGTGGAACACCGAGGAAAGCCGGCCGCGCAAGTTCTACCGAACCAGCGACGAGGGCGAGTCGATGCTGAACCGGCTCCTCGACGACCTCGCCGCCGTACAGACCTCCATCACCGGCCTGATCCAAGGAGTAGACCGATGAACACCCTGACCGACCGCTATCTCGCCGCCACCCTGCGCTCGGTGCCCACCCAGCGCCGGGACGAGATCGCCACCGAGCTGCGCGCCTCGATCGAGGACATGATCGAGGACCGGACCGGCGGCGGCCAGGACACCACCACCGTCGAGCGGGAGGTGCTCACCGAGCTGGGCAACCCGGACCTGCTGGCCGCCCGGTACGCCGACCGCCGGCTGCAGCTCATCGGCCCGACCTACTACATCGTCTGGCTGCGACTGCTGAAGCTGCTGCTCAGCTTCGTCCCGGCGATCGTCGGCACGGTGGTCGCGGTCATCGACGTGGCGGACGGCAAGGGCTTTGGGGCCATCGGCAGCGGCATCGCCATCGCCATCGAGGTGGCCGTGCAGATCGCCTTCTGGCTCACCCTGACCTTCGCCCTCATCGAGCGCTTCCAACCCGTCGCCGGCCTGCCCGACTGGACCGTCGACCAGCTTCCCGACGTCCCCGTGCACCGGGACATCTCCCTCGCCGACACCATCGCGTCGGTGGCCATGCTGGTGCTGACCATCGGCTACCTGCCCTTCCAGCACTACCAGTCCTGGGTGCACGAGACCGACGGTGGCAACATCCCGATCCTCGACCCGGCGCTGTGGTCGTTCTGGCTGCCGGCGCTGATCGCGGTGCTGTTGGCCAGCATGGTGTTCGAGATCGTCAAGTACCGGATCGGGCGCTGGACCTGGACCCTGTTCGGGGTGAAGGCCCTGCTCAACCTGGCGTTCACGGTGCCGGTGGCGTGGTTGGCGCTCTCGGACCGGCTGCTCAACCCGGCCCTGGGCGATCGGCTGAGCTGGCTGGCGGAAGGGGACAACCGGAACACCCTCGGAGCTGCCATCGCGGTGGGCGCGGCCGTGGTGCTGGTCTGGGACCTGATCGACACCGCCACCAAGAGCCGCCGCCGGTCGGCGCGGGCGTGAGCAGCAGCCGACCAGGCGGCCCGGCGCGGACCCCGCGCCGGGCCGCCGCCCGTCCACCGGACCAGGCCACCGTCGTACGGACCGGCGAGCGGCCGTGGCGGTGGGCGTGGCCGGCGTGGCATCGTTCCCGGATGACCGTGGCACAGCGTGACGAATGGCGTCGCCCGGCTCCGACGCCGGAGCAGCGCCGGATCGATCTCTGGATCGGGCTGGCGGTGACCCTGCTGGCACTGGTGAGCCTCACCCTGGCGCGCAGCACCGGGGCGTTCCTGCTGGGCCCGCCGCCGTCCGGGCCGGAGCAGGTGCTCTGGACCGTCGCGGTCACCCTGCCGCTGGTCTGGCGGCGGCGCTGGCCGGCCGCCACCCTGCTGGTCGTCTCGGTGGCGTTCATCGCCGCGCAGGCACGGTCGGCTCCGGAAACCCAGCTCTCCTCGTGGGCCCTGTTCTGTGCCATCTACACCGTCGGCGCCTGGGGACGGGACCGCCGGCTCGCCCGCCAGCTGCGGATCGGCGTGATCGCCGCCATGTTCGCCTGGATGGGTATCTACTACGCGGTGAGCATCGGCCACATCCCGCCCGGTGCCTTTTCCGACGCGGTCGGGCCGGTGCCACCGGTGCTCGCCGCGATGGTGAGCGGCGTCCTGATCAACGTGTTGTACTTCGGCTTCGCGTACTTCTTCGGTGAGACCTCCTGGGTGGCCGCGCGGCGCGAGCACGAGCTGCGCGCCCAGGCCGAGGAGCTGCGCCGGTCGCAGGCCGAGGCCCGTGAACGGGCGGTGCTCGGCGAACGGGTGCGCATCGCCCGGGAGCTGCACGACGTGGTCGCACACCACGTGTCGGTGATGGGGGTGCAGGCGTCCGCGTGCCGCCGGGTGTGGGACCGCGACCCGGGCAAGGCCCGGACGGCGCTGAGCGCCATCGAGCAGAGCGCCCGCACCGCCGTCGACGAGCTGCGCCGGATGCTCGGCGTGCTGCGCGCCCCCGACGGCGACGCCGCGGCACCGCCGCCGTCGACCGGGACGGTCGACCGGATCGACGAGCTGGTCGAGCGGGCCCGCGCTGCCGGCCTCACGGCCACCGTCGGGGTGTACGGCGAACCGGTCCCGCTACCCGCCTCGGTCTCCCAGACGGCGTACCGGGTGGTGCAGGAGGCGGTGACCAACACGCTGAAGCACGCCGGGGCCAGTCTGCTCGACGTGCGGATCCGCTACCTGGCACGAGAGGTGGAGTTGGACGTGAGCGACGACGGACGGACCGGCACTGCGCTCCACGCGGACGGACTCGGCCTCATCGGCATGCGGGAGCGGGTAGCCGCCCAGGACGGCGTCCTGGAAGCCGGCCCGCGCCCCGGCGGCGGCTGGCGGGTCCGCGCCCGACTACCGCTGCCCGCCGAGACGTCGAGGCTGGGCGAAACCGCCGCGGCCGGCGCGGGGTGGTCGGCGTGACCGCCCCGCCGGCCGACGCCACGCTGCCGGGCGCGGACGACCCGATTCGGGTGCTGCTCGCCGACGACCAGCACCTTGTCCGCACCGGCTTCCGGGTCATCCTCGAGGTGGAGGACGACATCGAGGTGGTTGGCGAGGCGGCGGACGGCGCGCGCGCCGTCACCATGACCCGGGCCACCCAACCGGACGTGGTGCTGATGGACGTGGAGATGCCCGGGATGGACGGGCTGGAGGCCACCCGGAGGATCACCGGGGACGGGCCCGACGCGCCAGCGGTGCTGATCCTCACCACCTTCGACCGCGACGACTACCTGTTCGCCGCGCTGCGGGCCGGGGCCAGTGGCTTCCTGCTCAAGAACGGCACACCGGAGGAGCTGATCGAGGCGATCCGGGTACTGGCCAGGGGCGACGGTCTACTCGCCCCGGAAATCACCCGTCGGGTGATCTCCACCTTCGCCCGCCCCGGCGACCCGACGGGCACCGCCCACCAGGGGCCGGCCGCCGAGGCCGCACTACGCGAGCTGACCCCGCGCGAACGGGAGGTGCTGGTGCTTCTCGCCGCCGGATCCAGCAACGCGGAGATCGCCACGACGATGCACCTGGGCGAGGCGACGGTGAAGACACACGTGAGCCGGGTACTGGCCAAGCTCGGCCTACGCGACCGGGTGCAGGCGGTGGTCTTCGCGTACGAGAACGGGGTGGTCCGCCCCGGCGGCTGACCAGCATCCGCCGCGAGGTGGACCCGCCGGCTCAACCGCCGGGCGGACGGCGGACCGACGTGTTCTCTCTACCGTGGGTGCGTGACCAGAACGCTCCGCCTCGACGGCGTCGACCGCAGCTTCGGCGACCGGCAGGTACTCAAGAACGTCTCCTTCGAGGTGGCCGCCGGCCGGATGACCGGCTTCGTGGGCGCCAACGGCGCCGGCAAGACCACCACCATGCGGATCGTCCTGGGCGTGCTCGCCCCGGACGCCGGCGAGGTCACCTGGCAGGGTGCCCCACTGACCCGGGAGGACCGGCAGCGGTTCGGCTACATGCCGGAGGAACGCGGCCTCTATCCGAAGATGAGCGTCCGGGAACAGGTGACCTACCTGGGCCGCCTGCACGGGCTGAGCGCGGTCGCGGCCCGGCGCAGCACCGACACGCTGCTGGAACGGGTCGGGCTCGACGAACGCGGCGACGACCTCCTGGAGACGCTGTCACTGGGCAACCAGCAGCGCGCCCAGATCGCCGCCGCGCTGGTGCACGACCCCGAGGTGCTGGTGCTCGACGAGCCGTTCTCCGGCCTGGACCCGCTGGCCGTCGACACGGTCGTGACGGTGCTGCGGGAGCGGGCCAAGGCGGGCGTGCCGGTGCTCTTCTCCAGTCACCAGCTCGACGTGGTCGAGCGGCTCTGCGACGACCTGGTGATCATCGCGGACGGCACGATCCGGGCCGCCGGCAGCCGGGAGCAACTGCGCGCGACGTACACGGTGCCCCGGTTCGAGCTGGTGGTCGACACCGACGCGGGCTGGCTGCGCGACCAGCCCGACGTGACGCTGGTGGACCTGGACGGCGCCCGCGCGGTCTTCGACCTCGCGCCGGGCGCCGACGAGCAGGCGGTGCTGCGGGCGGCCCTGGCCCGGGGCCCGGTGCGCGCCTTCCGCCCGGTCACCCCCTCGCTCACCGAGATCTTCCGAGAGGTCACCCAGTGAACACCTACCCGGCCACCCGGCTGGTCGCCGCCCGCGAGATCCGGGTCAAGCTGCGCGACCGTACCTTCCTGTTCGGCACGCTCTTCTTCCTGCTGATCGCCGCGGCCGGCACGATCCTGCCGCCGTTGCTCTCCGGCGGGCCGGCGAGTGTCGCGGTCACCCAGGACGCCGCCGGCCCGCTGCGGGCCGCCGGCCTCGACGTCCGCGTGGTGCCCGACGACGGCGCCGCCGAACAGGCCGTCCGCGACGGCGACGTGGACGCCGCGGTGGTCTCCGGCCCGGCGGTGCTCGCCATGGACGAGGCCCCCGACGACGTGGTGCAGGCGTTGAGCAGCGCTCCGCCGCTACGGCTGCTGGACCCGGACGCGGTCGACCCGGTGGTGGCGTTCCTGGTGCCGTTCGTCTTCGCGTTCGTCTTCTTCCTCACCTCGCAGACCTTCGGCCTGCAGATCGCGCAGAGCGTCACCGAGGAGAAGCAGACCCGGATCGTGGAGATCCTGGTCGCGGCCATACCGGTACGGGCGTTGTTGGCCGGCAAGGTGATCGCCGGCGGCATCCTGGCGCTCGGGCAGATCGCGCTGATCGCCCTTGTCGCCGTCGTCGGCATGCAGATCGGGGACAGCGGCGACCTGCTCACCCTGCTCGCCCCGGCGATCGGCTGGTTCGTGCCGTTCTTCCTGCTCGGCTTCGTGCTGCTGGCCGCGATGTGGGCGGCGGCCGGAGCACTGGTCAACCGGCAGGAGGACATCGCCGGTGTGTCGACGCCGGTGCAACTCGCCGTCATGCTGCCGTTCTTCGCGGTGATCTTCTTCAACGACAACCCCACCGCCATGAAGGTGCTGTCGTACCTGCCGATCTCGTCGCCGACGGCGATGCCGCTGCGGCTCTTCACCGGGGACGCGGCCGGCTGGGAGCCGATCGTCTCGCTGGCCATCCTGCTGGTCGGCGCCTGCGCCTTCGTGGTCGCCGGGGCCCGCATCTACGAAGGGTCGCTACTGCGGACCAACGGCCGGACCTCCCTGCGCGCCGCCTGGCGCGAGCGGGAGACCATCGGCTGACCGGTGACCGGCCAGGGCGGGCGTCGGTGTCCTGATCGGACACCGGCGCCCGTTCGCGCTCAACGGGCGGGCGGCACCCGGTCCCAGCCGGCGGGCAACCGAGGCACCGACCAGGACGGGTCGGGCCGCCAACACGCCCACGCCGGGTCCCACCAGCGTTGGCCCGCGTCGAGCAGCGCGGCGATCCGGTCGCCCTCGCCGCGGATGGCTTCCGCCATGCCCGGGTAGCGCCCCTCGACGAGGCGCTGCGCGAACATCTCCACGTCCTTCCAGACGTACCGGTCGGCGTCCGCACCCCACCACAGGTCCAGCTCGTGGTCCAGGGTGTCCACCCCGATCGGGGTACGCCGCAGCGGATCCTGGAGGTTGAAGTACCAGCCGGCGAAGTCGCGCTCCGGGCCCGTCCAGAAGACGTCCACCGAGTGCGCCTCGCCGGGGCGTTGCAGCATCAGCTTGCCGTGCCCCTGCCAGGCCCGGTGCCCGGCGGTCTGCCACGGGTGCCGCCCGCACGGGAAGGTGCCGGACTCCGGGAAGCCGAACTCGGCACCCGGTGGCAGGTAGAGGGCCAACAGGTCGGGCGAGTCCTCGACGCAGATCGTCGGGCAACCGAACCAGACCTCGCCGAGCAGAACCTCGCGCCGGACGACCACCTCGCCCGGCGCGAACCGCACGGTCAGGCGTCCACCGCGGCCATCACGTCGTCGCTGACGTCGAAGTTCGCGTAGACGTTCTGCACGTCGTCGCAGTCCTCCAGGACGTCGATCAGCTTGAAGATCTTGCGCGCGCCCTCCTCGTCCAGCGGGATGTTCATGCTGGGGATGAGGGAGGACTCCGCCGACTCGTACTCGATGCCAGCGTCCTGAAGCGCGGTGCGGACCGCGATCAGGTCGGTCGGCTCGGAGACCACCTCGTACGCCTCACCGAGGTCGTTGACCTCCTCGGCGCCGGCGTCGAGGACTGCCATCATCACGTCGTCCTCGCTCGTGCTCTCCTTGGGGACGATCACCACGCCCTTGCGGGAGAACATGTACGACACCGAGCCGGCGTCGGCGAGCGAGCCGCCGTTACGGGTCAGCGCGGTGCGCACCTCAGTCGCCGCCCGGTTGCGGTTGTCCGTGAGGCACTCGATCAGCATCGCCACGCCGTTCGGGCCGTAGCCCTCGTACATGATGGTCTGCCAGTCGGCGCCGCCGGCCTCCAGGCCGGAGCCGCGCTTGACCGCGCGGTCGATGTTGTCGTTCGGCACCGAGCTCTTCTTCGCCTTCTGGATGGCGTCGTAGAGCGTCGGATTGCCGGACGGGTCGCCACCGCCGGTCCGCGCGGCCACCTCGACGTTCTTGATCAGCTTGGCGAACATCTTGCCGCGCTTGGCGTCGATGACGGCCTTCTTGTGCTTGGTCGTCGCCCACTTTGAGTGGCCGGACATCTGTTACCTCCGTTGCTACCCGCCGTCTGCATCGAGGGCACCGCGCACGCCCCGCTTCCGCCGGCGCACGCGGAGGTGCCGGTCAGCTCTGGTGGAAGCCGTGGCGGGCAGATGGCGCTGCCGAATCTCGGCAATCCTACCGACGTCCCCGGGGTCGCTGTCATGCACCGCGCGTGGCGGCTCCGCCCCGTCCGCTCCAATCGGAGCAGACGGGACGAAAATCCCGGACGGCTACGACGACCCCAGCAGGGCCCGGTCCGCCGGGCGCAGCGCCCGGGACCAGGTCACCACCTCGGCGAGCATCGTCGACAGCTCCGCCTCCCGGCCATCGCCCGGCGCGAAACGGCCGGCGGTCCGGTCACCAGGGTCGGCCCCGGTGAAGTCGAAGTCGGTGAAGATCGACAGTGCCACACCCGTCGGCACCACCACGGTCCGCACCTCGGTGAGGATCGCCCGCAGGTGGTCGGCGGCCCGATTGCCGCCCTGCGCGCCGTAGCTCAGCACTCCGGCCACCTTGCCGGTCCACTCCGCGTACAGGTAGTCGATGCCGTTCTTGAGCGCGGCCGGTATCGAGCGGTTGTAGTCCGGGGTGACGAAGACGAAGGCGTCGCAGCCGTCCACCACGGCCGCCCAACGCCGAGTGTGCGGGCGCCTATAGTCGCCGAACAGCGCCGGCACCGGCTCGTCGAGCAGTGGCAACGCCTGCTCCGCGAGGTCGACCAGCGTGAAGACGGCGTCCCCGGCGCGTACCGCCTCGTGCCGCTCAGCCACCTCCAGGACCCAACGGGCGACCGCCGCGCCGCGTCGGCCGGGCCGGGTGCTGCCCACGATCAGACCGACCCGCAGCGGTCCTGTGCTCTGTGCGATTCTCATGACCACGATCGTGCGGGCGACGGGACGGGGCGGGGAGACCGCCGCGAGGATGGCCTTGCCAGGGTCACCCTCCGGCCGGCGCCGGCTGCCAGACTGGTTCGGTGATAGACGGAGAGCTGGGCGCGTTCCTGCGCAGTCGCCGCGAGGCGCGGCGACCGGCCGAGGTCGGCCTCGCCGAGGGTCCCCGCCGACGTACCCCCGGGCTGCGCCGGGCCGAACTGGCGACGCTGGCGCAGGTCAGCGTGGAGTACCTGACCCGGCTGGAGCAGGGCCGCGACACCCGGCCGTCGCCGGAGATCCTCGCCGCGCTCGCCGACGCCCTACGCCTGGACAGCGCCGACCGGGAACACCTGCGGCAGCTCGCCTCGGCCCAGCACGCCCGACAGCTGTGCTCGGGCGACCGGCCGACGGTTTCCCGCACCGTCCGGCCAACGGTCCGCGCGATGCTCGACGCGCTGCGCGACACCCCGGCGTACGTGCTCAACCGGCTCGGCGACGTGCTGGCCTGGAACGAACCGTTCGACCTGCTGGCCCGCCCGCTCGGCCTGCTGGACGGAACGCGACCGAACCTCATCTGGTGGGTGCTGACCGACGAGCGGGCCCGTGCCTACTACCCGCAGTGGTCGGCGCTGGCCGACCAACAGGTCGCGGAGCTGCACCTGCTGCGCCGAGGCGACCCGGCCAGCGACGCCTTCGCCGAGCGGCTGGCCCGTACGGTGGGCGCGCCGTTCACCGACCGCTGGCGGCGGCGGCCGGTCACCGCCGCGCGTACCGGCCTGCTGACGGTGCGCCATCCGGAGGCGGGGCTGTTGCGCCTCAACGTCGAGACGCTGGAGCTGGCCGAGGTCGACCCGCAGCGACTGGTGGTGCAGTTGCCCGCCGACGCCGCCACGGCGACCGCGCTCGACCAGTTGGCGGGTCGCCGCCCGGGGCAGCTGCGCGCGGTCGCCGGCTGAGGCGACGGGTCACGCCGTCAGGAGACGGTGCGGATCATGTCCACGAAGTACGCGTGCACGCGCAGGTCACCGGTCAGCTCCGGGTGGAACGAGGTGGCCAGCAGATTGCCCTGCCGGACCGCCACGATCCGGTCCGAGGCCGGACCACCGGTCACCTTCCCGATCACCTCGACGCCGTCACCGACCCGCTCGACCCACGGCGCGCGGATGAACACCGCGTGGAACGGCTCGCCCTCGACTCCGGCGATCTCCACCGGCGCCTCGAACGAGTCGACCTGCCGGCCGAACGCGTTCCGCCGCACGGTCATCTCGATGCCGGCGAAGCCACGCTGGTCCGGCCGGCCATCGAGCACCTCGGTGGCCAGCATGATCATGCCGGCGCAGGACCCGTAGACCGGCATGCCGTCGGCGATCCGCTTGTCGATCGGCTCGCGCAGCTCGAAGATGTCGGCGAGCTTGCTCATGGTGGTGGACTCGCCCCCGGGGATGACCAGCCCGCCGACCGCGTCCAGCTCGGTTGGACGGCGGACCGGGCGGGCGTCCGCGCCCACCGCGGCCAGTGCCGCCACGTGCTCGCGGACGTCCCCCTGGAGCGCGAGCACACCGATGGTGGGGGCGCTCAGGGCGCTCACCAGCCCCGCTCGGCCAGACGGTGCGGCTGCGGGATCTCGTCCACGTTGATGCCGACCATCGCCTCGCCGAGACCGCGGGAAACCTTGGCCAGCACGTCCGGGTCGTCGTGGAAGGTGGTGGCCTTGACGATCGCGGCGGCCCGCTGAGCCGGGTTGCCGGCCTTGAAGATGCCGGAGCCGACGAAAACGCCCTCCGCGCCGAGCTGCATCATCATCGCGGCGTCGGCCGGGGTGGCGATCCCACCGGCGGTGAACAGCACCACCGGCAGCTTGCCGCTCTCGGCGACCTCCTTGACCAGCTCGTACGGGGCCTGAAGCTCCTTGGCCGCGACGTACAGCTCGTCGGTCGGCAGCGAGGAGAGCCGGCGGATCTCCTGGCGGATCTTGCGCATGTGGGTGGTGGCGTTGGAGACGTCACCGGTGCCCGCCTCGCCCTTGGAGCGGATCATGGCCGCGCCCTCGGTGATCCGGCGCAGCGCCTCGCCCAGGTTGGTCGCACCACAGACGAAGGGGACCGTGAAGGCCCACTTGTCGATGTGGTTGGCATAGTCAGCCGGGGTCAGGACCTCGGACTCGTCGACGTAGTCCACGCCGAGCGACTGGAGGATCTGCGCCTCCACGAAGTGGCCGATGCGGGCCTTGGCCATCACCGGGATGGAGACCGCCGCGATGATCCCGTCGATCATGTCCGGGTCGCTCATCCGGGACACCCCGCCCTGCGCGCGGATGTCGGCGGGCACCCGCTCCAGGGCCATCACCGCGACGGCGCCGGCGTCCTCAGCGATCTTGGCCTGCTCGGCGTTGACCACATCCATGATCACGCCACCCTTGAGCATTTCGGCCATGCCCCGCTTGACGCGGGCGGTGCCGACGACGGGGGTGGTTCCGGTGTTCGCGGCGGTTTCGGACACGGGTCAGCGCTCCTCGGGACGTGCTCTGGGGGTGGCAGGAAAAATGCTACGCGGAGGTCAACGCCGTTCCGACAGCCAATCAGACCCCCGGTGGCCTGCGTAGTGGCAACCGTCACCGGCCCGCCGAGCGGCTCGCGATCAGTTCGCCGGCACGTCCGTGGGAACGGCCAGGGTCGGGTCGTCGATGTCGAAGTAGCGCGGCCACTCCCGGCCCCGCCCCATCCGCAACAACCGCACCAGCGGTCGGCTGCGCGCCGACCGGGCGTCACGGACCAGGTCGGTGTGCACCTGCCGGGACAGCGCGAGCCGGCGACTGGCGGCGATAACCGCCCCGCAGTCCGGATCGGCCGGATCGAGCTGCACCGCGCGGAGTTGCCGGGTCAGGTCGTTCTCGGCGGCCTCCCGCTCGTCCGGGTGGGCGTCCAGGGCGATCCGGGCCGCCGCGTACAGCTCGACGCCGAAGTGCCGCTCAGCCAACACGGCGGCGGCCGCCGCCCGGCGCAGCAGGTGGGCGTCGAGGGCCCGGGCCGCCAGCTCCGCGCGGCCCTGCAGCCGCTCGACCCGCCCGGCGGTCCAGATCAGGTACGCCGCGACCAGCCCCACGACCACGCTCGCGGCCACCACCCACCACATGTGCGGCATCGTAGTGCTGCTCCGTTTCCGTCCGTCCGGGCGCGGCCGCGCCGGAAACCCCGGTCACCGCCCGCACCATGCGTCACACCGGCTCAGCCCAGCCCCACCCATTCCTGGTCGATGACCCGCCCGTCGGTTGCCTCGATCGCCGCTGCGTATACCTCCAGAACGCGGCGAGCAACCACCGGCCAGTCGAAATTCGCCACGACCTGATCACCGCAGGCGCTCAGCACGGCCCGGCCGGCCGGATCGTCGAGCAGATCGGCCAGCGCGTCGCGCAACCCCGCCGGGTCGCCGGTGGGGAAGAGCCGCCCGGCCCGGCCGCCGTCGAGGACCCGCCGGAACGCGTCCAGGTCGCTGGCGACCACCGTGGTACCGGCGGCCAGGGCCTCGGTGAGGATCATGCCGAACGACTCGCCGCCGGTGTTCGGCGCCACGTAGAGGTGCACGCTGCGCAGCATCCGCGCCTTGTCCGGCTCGGACACCAGGCCGAGGAAGGTCACCCGGTCACGCACCTCGGCCGGAAACCGGTCATACAGGTCGTCGGGGTCGCCGGGGCCGGCGACCAGCAGCCGCAGCTCGGGGCGGGTGGCGGCCAACGCCACGAACGCGTCACGCAGCACCGGGAAGCCCTTGCGCGCCTCGGTGAACCGGCCCAGGAAACCCAGCGTGCCGCCGGTGCCCGGGGTGCACTCCCCCGGCCAGCCGGGCAACGGCTCAGCGTCGGCGAACTTGGCCACCGCCACCCCGTTGGGGATCTCCACGGCGCCGCCGTCCATGTGCTCGACCTGTACCTTGCGGGCCAGCGCGCTGACCGCGATCCGGGCGGTGATCCGCTCCAGCACGATCTGCAGCACCCCCTGCGCGGCGGCCAGCACCCGCGAACGGGTCATCGCGGTGTGGAAGGTGGCCACCACCGGGCCCCGAGCGGAGAGCACCGCGAGCAGCGACAGGCTCAGCGTGAGCGGCTCGTGCACGTGCAGCACGTCGAAGTCGCCGTTGGTGATCCAACGCCGGACCCGGGCGGTGGAGACCGGGCCGAACGCGATCCGGGCCACCGAGCCGTTGTACGGCAGCGGCACGGCCCGGCCGGCGGAGACCACGTACTCCGGCAGCGGGGAGTCCTCGTCGGCCGGGGCGAGCACGCTGACCTGGTGGCCGAGCGTGATCAGCGCCTCGGCGAGGTCCATCACGTGGTTCTGCACCCCGCCGGGGACGTCGAAGGAGTACGGGCAGACGATGCCGATCCGCATACGTCAGCGCCCCTCGCTCGCGACTGCGGGGCTCCGCTGCGGTGCACTCCTCGCGCTCACCGTGCCCACCCCCTCAGGCCTGACCGGCGGCCGGCGAGGGCAGCGCGGTGCCGCCCCCCGTCCCCCGCTGGTCCAGCCACATCCGCTGCAACATGTGCCAGTCTTCCGGATGCTGGGCGATACCCGCCGCCAGACGGTCGGCGATCAGCTGGGTCAGCGACCGGACCCGCTGGTCCAGCGGCCCCTCCTCCGGCCCGGGTACCGGCAGCGGGCCGGCGAGAGATGCGCACGCCCTGTCCGGTTCGTACCACATCGATGCCACGTAGAGCGGGGCGCCGGTGTGCAGCGCGAGCAGCGCCGGCCCGGCGGGCATCCGCGTCTTGGCCCCGAAGAAGTCCACCTCCACCCCACGGGCGGAGAGGTCCCGGTCGGCCAGCAGCGGCACCACCGCGCCAGCGCGTACCCGGTCCAGCAGCACGTCGAACGCCGGACGTGGCCCGCCGTGGGTCGGCAGGATCTCCATCCCCAGGCCCTCCCGGAAGGCCAGGAAACGCTCGTAGACGCCCTCCGGCAGCCGCTCGGCGACCGTGGTGATCGGCCAACCGGTGGCTGCCACCCAGGCGCCCGCGGCGTCCCAGTTGCCGCCGTGTGGCAGCGCCACCACCGCGCCTCGGCCGGCAGCCACGTCGGCGGCGAGCAGCTCGGCGCCGTCGAGCCGGAAATTGGCCAGGATCTGCGCCCGGCTCATCGAGGGCAGCCGGAACGCCTCCATCCAGTACCGGGCGTACGAGCGCAGCCCGCGCTTCACCAACTCGTCCAGCTCGGCCTCGGGCAGCTCCGGGCCGACCACCCGGCGCAGGTTCGCGCGCAGTCGAGCCGTACCCCCGCCGGCGCGGCGGTGGGCGCGGTCCGCGCCCGCCTGGAACGCTGCGGCCACCAGCGGCCGGGGCAGCGCACGGATCACCCGCCAGCCCGCGACGTAGCCCAGCTCGGTGAGGTTCACGCGGCCCGGCCGCCGGTCGTCCGGCGCCGGGTCGCCGGCCATTCGCTCACGCCTGGCCGTCCGGCTGGAGCTGCTGGGCCTGGCGGTAGACGTGTGCCATCCGCTGCCCCACCGTGAAGATCGACACGGCGGCGAGCAGCCAGAGCGCGATCTCCAGCGCCGGGTCGACACCGACGCCGGTGAGGATCCCGCCGACCCCGACGATGAGCAGCCGCTCGGTTCGCTCGGCGATGCCCACGTTGCAGGTCATGCCCAGCCCTTCGGCGCGGGCCTTGACATAGGAGACCAACCCACCGGCGGCCAGGCAGAGCAGCGCGGCGGCCACCCCGGAATGGTCGTTCTGGGTGGCCAGCCAGTACGCGACCGCGCCGAAGACGGCGCTGTCGGCGACCCTGTCCATGCTCGAGTCGAGGAACGCGCCGAACCGGGTGGAGCCGCCACTCATCCGGGCCATCGTCCCGTCGAGCAGGTCGGTGAGCGCGAAGAAGGTGACGATTAACGCGCCCGCGACCAGGTGGCCGCGAGCACCGAAGCCGAGCGCGCCGACGAGCACACCGACGGTGCCCGTAACGGTGACGGCATTGGGGGTGACGCCTGCGCGGAGCAGTGCGCGTGCGATCGGCTCGACGACGCGGGTCATCCCCGCGCGGGCCGACACTTGGAAGATCTTCGCCATGGCGGTCCCCACGATAACGGTCCGCCCAGCTCCGGCGATACGGACGGTCCGGTCGACCCGCCCGGGGCAGGCTTGTGCCTACCCGGCAACGGGTGTGAGATCGAGCCTGGAGGTGAGCCAGCTCACCTGCCCGCCCGTCCCGTTCCCGCTGTGCAGCAGACCACCGGAGGATATCGCCGCGCACTTGCCTCGGGCCGCTTCCCGTCGCGCGGCGGTCGCCACCAACCACCGGCTGAGGGAGGTGCGCCCCATGGCGCAGAAGAGTCAGGAGAAGGGTCCCACCGGCGGCACGCCGGTGGTGACGGAACCCGGCACGGTTCGCAACGTGGTGCTCGTCGGGCACTCCGGAGCGGGCAAGACGACCCTGGTCGAGGCGTTGCTCGCGGCGACCGGCACGATCAGCCGGGCCGGCAACGTGGTGGACGGCACCACGGTCGGCGACCACGACCCGGCAGCCGTCCGCCAGCAGCGCTCGGTGAGCCTGTCCTGTGCGCCCCTGCTGCACGACGACATCAAGGTCAACCTGCTCGACACCCCGGGGTACGCCGACTTCGTCGGTGAGTTGCGCGCCGGCCTGCGGGCCGCCGACGCCGCGCTCTTCGTCGTCTCCGCCGTCGACGGGATGGACGCGGCCACCGCAGCGCTCTGGGAGGAATGCGCGGCGGTCGACATGCCCCGGGCCGTCGCGGTGACACGGCTGGACCACCCACGCGCCGACTTCGACAACGCGGTGGCGCTCTGCCAGCGGGTCTTCGGCGACAACGTGATGCCGCTCTACCTGCCGATGCTCGGCGACGACGGAGTCTCCACCGTCGGCCTGCTCGGCCTGATCACCCGCCGGGTCTTCGACTACACCGCCGGGCTTCCCGCGGACGTACGCGATCCGGACCCGGAGCACCAGCCGGCCATCGACGAGTCCCGCAACGAGCTGATCGAGGGGATCATCGCCGAGAGCGAAGACGAGACCCTGATGGACCGCTACCTCGACGGCGAGGAGATCGGCACCCAGGTGCTCATCGAGGACCTGGAGAAGGCGGTCGCCAGGGGCCACTTCTACCCGGTGATGCCGGTCTGCGCGGAGACCGGCGTCGGGCTGGACGCGCTGCTGGAGGTGCTGACCGCCGCGTTCCCGTCGCCGCTGGAGCACGAACTGCCGGCGGTGACCGGCGTGGACGGCTCACCGCGCCCGCCGCTGACCTGTGACCCGGACGGGCCGCTGGTCGCCGAGGTGGTCAAGACCACCGTCGACCGGCACGTCGGGCGGGTCTCGCTGGTCCGGGTCTTCTCCGGCACCCTGCGCCCCGACCAGACCGTGCACGTCTCCGGGCACGGCATGGCTGAGCGCGGGCACCCCGACCACGACGCCGACGAGCGGGTCGGCCACATCTACACCCCGCTGGGCGCCACCCTGCGCGAGGTGTCGCTCTGCGTGGCCGGCGACATCTGCGCGATCACCAAGTCGGGCAGCGCCGAGACCGGCGACACCATCTCGGCCAAGGACGACCCGCTGCTGATCGCGCCGTGGGAGATGCCGGAGCCGCTGCTGCCGGTGGCGATCGTCGCCCGGAGCCGCGCCGACGAGGACGCGTTGGCCCGCAACCTGGCCCGGCTGGTCGCCGGTGACCCCACGCTGCGGCTGGAGCGCAACCCGGAGACCCACCAGCTGGTGCTCTGGTGCATGGGCGAGGCGCACGCGGACGTCGTGCTGGACCGGCTGCGGGCCGGCGGCGTGGAGCTGGACACCGAGCCGGTCCGGGTGTCACTGCGCGAGACCCTGACCGTGCCGGCGAAGGGGCACGGCCGGCACGTCAAGCAGTCCGGCGGCCACGGCCAGTACGCGGTCTGCGACATCGAGGTGGAGCCGCTACCCCGGGGCGGCGGCTTCGAGTTCGTCGACCGGGTGGTCGGCGGCGCCGTGCCCCACAACTACATCCCGTCGGTGGAGAAGGGCGTCCGCGCCCAACTGGAGCGCGGCCTGGTCGCCGGCCACCCGGTGGTGGACCTGCGGGTGACCCTGGTCGACGGAAAGGCGCACAGCGTCGACTCCTCCGATGCGGCCTTCCAGACCGCTGGCGCCATGGCGCTGCGCGACGCCGCCGAGCGGGGCCAGCCGGCGCTGCTGGAGCCGATCGACGAGGTGACTATCCGGGTGCCGGACGGCTCGGTGGGCGCTGTGATGGGCGACCTGTCCGGCCGGCGCGCCCGGGTGCTCGGCACCGAGCCGGACCAGGACGTCGAGGGCCGCACCCTGGTCCGCGCCGAGGTGCCGGCCAGCGAGCTGCTCCGCTACGCCGTCGAGCTGCGCTCGATGACCGCCGGCACCGGCACCTTCCGCCGCCACTTCGTCCGCCACGACCCCATGCCCGCCCACCTGGCCGACCAGGCCCGCAAGGAACAAACCCCCTAACCGTTACCTTTCAGTGAGCAAACGTGACTCCTGATTGGCAGTCGTCCGTTGCCGGGCGACGTTGACCGGATGAGCCGGTCTAGACGCTTCACGGCCCGCCGCCCCGCCTGCGCATGCAGGTCTTACGGGTCTTACGTGGGCTCCACGTCCTGTTTTTGCGTCGCCCAGCAACTCCAGGTCGACGTGCCGCACGAGCGCGGCAAGATTACGTGCGGCGTTGACGTCCCGGTCCAGGGACAGCCTGCACGCGGTGCAGTGGAACGTGCGCTCGGCCAGTGACAGCTTGGGTTTCACCGTCTTGCAGGCGGAGCATGT